>NZ_JBNNJZ010000253.1:0-11427 GCF_050270335.1 Streptomyces sp. NPDC059900 | reverse complement strand
CGGATCAGGCCCTCGGAGAAGCCCATGTACCAGTCGGGCTGGGCTCCGGTGGAGACCTGGTCGGGTCGGTAGGGACCGAGCGCCCAGATCGGGTTGATCGTGGCGATCGCCGAGACGGCCGCGATGACGCCGAAGACCAGGAAGAAGAAGCCGCCGGCCTTCGCCATGTACACGGGAAGCAGCGGCATGCCGACGACGTTGTTGTTCGTCTTGCCGGGGCCCGCGAACTGCGTGTGCTTGTGGTAGAAGACCAGGATCAGGTGCGCCACCACGAGGCCGAGCATGATGCCCGGCAGCAGCAGGATGTGCACCGAGTAGAACCGGGCCACGAAGTCGCCGCCGGGGAACTCCCCGCCGAACAGGAACATCGACAGGTACGTGCCCACGATCGGCACGGACAGGATCGCGCCCTGCATGAAGCGCACACCGGTACCGGAGAGCAAGTCGTCGGGGAGCGAGTAGCCGGTGAAGCCGGTGAACATGCCCAGGACGAACAGCAGGAAGCCGAAGACCCAGTTGACCTCGCGCGGCTTGCGGAAGGCACCCGTGAAGAAGACGCGCATCATGTGCACGAACATCGCCGCGAGGAAGATCAGCGCCGCCCAGTGGTGGATCTGCCGGATGAGCAGACCACCGCGCACGTCGAAGCTGATGTGCATGGTCGAGTTGAACGCCTCGGACATCAGCTGGCCCTGCAGCGGGATGTAGCTGCCGTGGTACTCCACCTCGTTCATCGACGGGTGGAAGAACAGGGTCAGGTACACACCCGTGAGGATGATGATGATGAAGCTGTAGAGGCAGATCTCACCGAGCATGAAGGACCAGTGGTCCGGGAAGATCTTGCGCATGTTGGCCTTGGCCAGGGAGTAGATCCCCAGGCGGCCGTCGGCCCAGTCGGCGACCCGCTCACCGGCGGGCGCCTCCTTCTTGCGGTTGTCGTCGTTCGCCGGAGTACTCATCCGCGCTCCCAGAATGCAGGACCGACGGGCTCGGCGAAGTCGCCGAGCGCCTCGAGGTAGCCCTCTTCGTTCACGGCGATGCGCAGCTGCGGCAGCGCGTGACCGGCCGGGCCGAAGATCACTCGGGCACCGTCGGAGAGGTCGAAGGTGGACTGGTGGCACGGGCAGAGGACGTGGTGCGTCTGCTGCTCGTACAGGGAGATCGGGCAGCCGACGTGGGTGCAGATCTTCGAGTAGGCGACGACACCTTCGTGCGACCACTCGAGCTCTTGCTTGTCCTTGATGTCGTCCGGCTGGATACGGACGATCATCAGGGCCGCCTTGGCGATCTCCTTCTGGAAGTCGTGATCGTGCTCCTCCAGGCCCTCGGGCTTGGCGAAGGTCAGCGAGCCGACCGCGATGTCCGACGGACGCAGCGGCTCGTTCGTGTTCATGTTCACGAGCAGCTTGCCCTTGGACCACAGCGTGTGCCGCAGCTTGTCCTCGGGCAGCGGACCGAGGTCACGCAGCAGGACGACGCCGGAGAGCGGCACCATCGCGAGCGCGCCGAACATCGTGTTGCGGATCAGCTTGCGACGGCCGAACTGCGACTCCGCGGCACCGGCCTTGAAGTCGGCCATGACCTTGGCCTTGACCTCGGGCTCGGCCTCGATCGGGTGCCGCTCGTCGGCGACCTCCACGTCGGACATCAGGGTGCGGGCCCAGTGGACCGCGCCCGCGCCGATGCAGAACAGCGCCACGCCCAGGGTCATGCCCAGGGAGAAGTTCAGGGCACTGATGTGGCCGATCGGGAAGATGTAGACGCGCTTGTCGACCGGGAAGGCCACGTACGAGGCGATGAAGCCGATCGTGGCCAGCATCGACAGCGTGAACAGGAAGGCGACCGCACGCTCGGACCGCCTGGCGGCCCGCTCGTCGATGTCCTGGACACGGTGCTCGTGGGGCGGAAGGCCCGGGTCGGCGAACGGGTTCTCGTCCGCGACCGCGACCGAGCCGTGCTCGGTCTCCTGCGTGCTGGGCAGGTTCTCTTCT
Source organism: Streptomyces sp. NPDC059900 (assembly GCF_050270335.1). Lineage (NCBI taxonomy): Bacteria > Bacillati > Actinomycetota > Actinomycetes > Kitasatosporales > Streptomycetaceae > Streptomyces > Streptomyces sp. NPDC059900. Next base: position 9,436 of record NZ_JBNNJZ010000253.1, on the reverse strand, counting down.
GGATTCTCTTGGCTACTCATGACTTCTTGGCCTTTGCGGTCCGAGCGGCGACCCACACGGCGACCGCGATCAGCGTGCCGAGACCGAAGATCCAGCCGAACAGGCCTTCACTGACCGGACCCAGGCCACCCAGCTTCAGACCGCCAGGGCTCTCGGTCTGCTCGCCGTTGACCGCGTCGAGGTACGCGATGATGTCCTTCTTGTTCTTCTCCGGCATCACCGTGTCGGGGAAGGACGGCATGTTCTGCGGGCCGGTCTGCATGGCCTCGTAGATGTGCTTCGGGGAGACATCCTCCAACGAAGGAGCGAACTTGCCCTTCGTCAACGCGCCGCCCTCACCGGTGAAGTTGTGGCACTGCGCGCAGTTGGTGCGGAACAGCTCGCCACCCTTGGCGATGTCCGCCCCGTCCGGGCTGTACTGCTTCTCGGTGGGAACGGTCGGGCCCGCGCCCAGCGAGGCGATGTACGCCCCGAGCTGGTCGATCTGGGCCTGGTTGTAGATGGCCTTCTTCTTCGGCGCCTGGGCGCCCGGCTGCTGGAGCGGCATACGGCCGGTGCTGACCTGGAAGTCGACGGCGGCTGCGCCGACGCCCACCAGGCTAGGACCGTCGGAGGACCCCTGACCGCCGGTTCCGTGGCAGCTGGAGCAGCCCACGGAGTACAGCTTCTTGCCCTCGTCGATGGCGAGGGACTGGGCGGTGTCGTCGGCCTGCGCCTTGTCCGCGGGTGCGAACGCGGCGTACAGCCCCCCGGTGGCCGCCAGCGCGAGGAGTAGGACGACGACCGCCGCCAGCGGGTGGCGTCGTCGTGCGGAGAGCTTTTTCACGGATTACCCCGGTGTCAGGATCTTCTGCGTCGATGCTTCTGGAAAGAGTCGGAACGTCGGGCTCGTCGTGAGCCCGGCCCCGTTTACTTGATCATGTAGATCGTGGCAAAGAGACCGATCCAGACAACATCGACGAAGTGCCAGTAGTAGGACACGACGATGGCTGCGGTCGCCTGCTCATGGGTGAACTTCCTGGCCGCGTAGGTCCTGCCGAGGACCAGCAGGAAGGCGATGAGCCCGCCTGTCACGTGCAAGCCGTGGAAGCCGGTGGTCAGGTAGAAGACCGAGCCGTAGGGGTCGGACGAGAGCGAGAGGCCCTCGTGCTTGACCAGCTCGGTGTACTCGTACACCTGACCGCCGATAAAGACCGCACCCATGATGAAGGTGACGATGAACCACATCCGGAGCTTCTTCACGTCACCGCGCTCAGCGGCGAACACGCCCAGCTGGCAGGTGAGGGAGGAGAGCACCAGGATCGTGGTGTTCGTCGCCGAGAACGGGAAGTTCAGCGCGGACGCCATTTCCTTCCAGTGCTCAGGTCCTGTCACCGATCGCAGGGTGAAGTACATCGCGAAGAGGGCCGCGAAGAACATCAGCTCGGAACTCAGCCAAATAATGGTTCCGACGCTGGTGAGGTTCGGCCGATTGACCGGCGGGTGCGCGTGCCCGGTATCTACTGTCGTTGCTGTCGCCACGACCGACATTATGTCGGTCGCTTATCCCGCCCTCACCCCGGGGGGTGCCGTTCGGAGTGTCTGAGGGGTGTGTCCTGCCCGTATGGCCCATCGAAGGGCTGTCCGAACCGCTGTTGACGGGGTGTCCGGAGGAGTAGCATCCGCGCATCGGTCCCCGGCGAAATGCCCTCAACGATGCGGAGGAACAATGCAGCCGACCGCCACGGTGCTGGTCTACAGCGACAACGCGAGCACCCGCGAGCAGGTCCGGTTGGCCACCGGACGCAGGCCGGCGGCGGACGTTCCCGCGGTCGATTTCATCGAGTGCGCGACCCTGCCCGCCGTCCTGAAGGAGCTGGACCGCGGCGGCGTCGACGTCTGCGTCCTGGACGGCGAGGCCACGCCCGTCGGCGGCATGGGAGTCTGCCGCCAGCTCAAGGACGAGATCTTCCAGTGCCCGCCCGTGCTCCTGCTCATGGGACGCCCGCAGGACGCCTGGCTGGCCACCTGGAGCCGCGCGGAGGCAGCGGTGACCCTTCCGGTCGATCCGGTCGAGTTCCCGGACGCCCTGGCCGCCCTGCTGCGCGACAGGCTGGCCATCCAGGCCTGACGGCACGGCAGAAGGCCCCGCGCCTCGGCACGGGGCCTTCTGTGCTGTTCTGCGGCGCTGTTCTGCGGCGCCGCTAGACCTGGGGCCGCAGCCGGGCCGCGTCGAGCGCCGTGGGGCCCTTCTTGACGCCGGCCATCAGGGCGCTGCCCTCCCGCCAGCTCTTCCAGCCGACGTTCCAGTCGCCGAAGCCGTTGCCGAACGGATCCATGTCCGCTCCGGCGCTGTTGACGACCTTGACGATGTCGCCCTGCCGGACGGTCTCGTAGAACCAGGCGGCGTCGTCGGTGCTCATGCCGGTGCAGCCGTGGCTGGTGTTGGCGTATCCCTGGGAGCCGACCGACCAGGGTGCGGCGTGCACGTACTCACCCGAGTCGGTGACCCGCGTGGCGTAGTAGACCATCTTGTCGTAGAAGTCCGATGCGCCGATGCTGGCGCTGGTCATGCGTACGGAGTACTCCTTGCCCAGCACCACCTTGACGCCGTTGCGCGTGGAGTAGCCGGGCTTGCCCGTCGTCACCGGCATGGAGTTGATCTCCTCGCCGTTGCGGTAGACCGTCATGTAATGCGACCCGGCGTCCGTCACGGCCTCGATGCGGTCGCCGATGGTCAGCTTCAGCGGCTTGGCGCTGCCGCCCCAGAGCCGGTCGCGGACCTTGATGCCCTCCAGGTTGCTGCGCACGTTGATCGTCGCGCCCGTGGGCCAGTACTCCTTGGGGCGGTAGTGCAGCGTCTTGCTGTCGACCCAGTGCCAGGCGCCCTGCGTGGCGGGCTGCGTGTCGACCTTCAGGGCGCGCTCCACGATCGCCCTGGCCTTCTTGTCCTTCACCTTGGCGGAGAGCTTGGCCGTGACGGGCTGGCCGACACCGTACTTGCCCGAATCCGGGCCGAAGGTGACGCCGAGGCGCTTCTTCTTCGACGGGGCGCCCGTGTCGAACGTCAAGACCTTGCGGCCCGGTGAGCCGTCCTCGTCCTCGGCGCTGACCCGCACCGTGTAGTGCGCTCCCGCGGCAAGCGGCGCCGTGCTGTGCCAGCGGGCGCCGTCGGCGGCGAGTTCGCCCGCCAGGTACCGCCCCTGCTCGTCGGTGGCCGTCACATCGGTGATGCGCCCGTCCTCGCCCTGGGCGGTGACCTCCAGGGGCTTGTCCGGATCTGCCTTCTGGGTGCCCGCAGGGGCGTTGAAGGCGATCTGGCCCGCCGCGTCGTACGGCTTAGCCGAGAGCGGATGGCCGTCGGAGCTGCCGCATGCCGTGGTTCCCACCCCGAGGGCGGACACCAGCAAGGTGCAGCTCAGTACCGTGCGGATTCGCGGTGAGTGGCTCATGAACACACGGTATGGAGGTTCATCGGCTCCGGCGCGCCGAGTGACCCGTCCGAGGGTCGGCCGCGACACGCCGAGGGGCCCGGACTCTCCTCGCGGAGTGTCCGGGCCCCTCGGTGAAACAGGTTTTCCCTTGGCGGGAGGGGGATTCACAGACTCACTGGGTCTGGTTCTCGCCCCGGTAGTACTCGAAGACCCAGCCGAACAGGCCGATCATGATGATCGGGGCCGAGAAGTAGAGCAGCCACCAGCCGAAGACGACGCCCATGAAGGCGAGCGCGCCACCGACGGCCAGCGAGAGCGGCTGCCAGCTGTGCGGGCTGAAGAAGCCCACCTCGCCGGCCTCGTCCGCTACGTCGGCCTCCTTGTTGTCCTGTGCGGAAGCATCGACACGCCGGGCCGTGAAGGCCAGGTAGTAGCCGATCATGATGCACAGGCCGAAGGCGAGGAACAGCGCGGTCGTACCCGCCGGCTCCTTCGACCACCAGCCGTAGACGATCGCCATGGCGAGCACGAAGACGCTCAGCCAGATGAACATCTTGCCTTGGACCTTCACTTGCCGGCCTCCTTGCCGCCCGCGAGCGCCTTGTCACCGTGGCCGCTGTTCTCGAGCTGGTCGAGAGCCGCGATCTCAGGGTGATGCAGGTCGAACGCCGGGGATTCGGAACGGATCCGCGGCAGGGTGAGGAAGTTGTGCCGCGGCGGCGGGCAGGACGTCGCCCACTCGAGCGAGCGGCCGTAGCCCCACGGGTCGTCGACCTCGATCTTCTTGCCGTACTTGGCGGTCTTCCAGATGTTGTAGAAGAACGGCAGGATCGACAGACCGAGCAGGAACGAGGAGATCGTCGAGATCGTGTTCAGCGCGGTGAAACCGTCGGCCGCGAGGTAGTCCGCGTAACGACGCGGCATGCCCTCGGCGCCCAGCCAGTGCTGCACCAGGAACGTGCCGTGGAAGCCGATGAACAGCGTCCAGAAGGTGATCTTTCCGAGCCGCTCGTCCAGCATCTTGCCGGTGAACTTCGGCCACCAGAAGTGGAATCCGGAGAACATCGCGAAGACGACGGTGCCGAAGACGACGTAGTGGAAGTGCGCCACCACGAAGTACGAGTCCGAGACGTGGAAGTCCATCGGCGGCGAGGCCAGGATGACGCCGGTCAGACCACCGAAGGTGAAGGTGATCAGGAAGCCGACGGCCCAGAGCATCGGTGTCTCGAAACTCAGTGAGCCCTTCCACATCGTTCCGATCCAGTTGAAGAACTTCACGCCCGTTGGCACGGCGATCAAGAACGTCATGAAGGAGAAGAACGGCAGTAGGACGCCGCCGGTGACGTACATGTGGTGCGCCCACACGGTCACGGAGAGACCCGCGATCGCGATCGTCGCGCCGATCAGACCCATGTAGCCGAACATCGGCTTGCGGGAGAAGACCGGGATCACTTCGGAAATGATTCCGAAGAACGGCAGGGCGATGATGTACACCTCTGGATGGCCGAAGAACCAGAAGAGGTGTTGCCATAGCAGCGCGCCGCCATTTGAGGCGTCGAAGACATGGGCACCGAATTTACGGTCCGCCTCCAGGGCGAACAGCGCGGCGGCCAGGACCGGGAAGGCCAGCAGGACCAGTACGGCGGTCAGCAGGACGTTCCACACGAAGATCGGCATCCGGAACATCGTCATGCCGGGTGCGCGCATGCAGATGATCGTGGTGATGAAGTTGACCGATCCGAGGATCGTGCCGAAGCCGGAGAAGGCCAGACCCATGATCCACATGTCGGCGCCGATGCCCGGCGAGCGGACGGCGTCCGACAGCGGGGAGTAGGCGAACCAGCCGAAGTCGGCCGCACCCTGCGGGGTGAGGAAGCCGGCCACCGCGATGAGCGAGCCGAAGAGGTACAGCCAGTACGCGAACATGTTCAGCCGCGGGAACGCCACATCGGGCGCTCCGATCTGCAGCGGCATGATCCAGTTCGCGAATCCGGCGAACAGCGGCGTCGCGAACATCAGCAGCATGATCGTGCCGTGCATCGTGAACGCCTGGTTGAACTGCTCGTTCGACATCAGCTGCGAGCCGGGACGAGCGAGTTCGGCGCGCATGAAGAGCGCCATCACGCCGCCGATGCAGAAGAACGCGAACGACGTGACCAGGTAGAGCGTGCCGATCGTCTTGTGGTCAGTGGTAGTCAGCCACTTGATGACCACAGCGCCCGGCTGTGCGCGCCGTACCGGCAGCTCGTTCGCCGACGAGTCTTCTGCTGCCGCGGCACCCTGAGGTTCGTTGAGGATGCTCACAGGTTGTTCGTCTCCCGGTTCTTCTCGTGCTTCGTCTGCTCGATGCCGGCCGGGATGTAACCGGTCTGGTTCTTCTTCGCCAGGTCCTCGAGGTGCTTCTGGTAGCGCTCGGGGGAAACGACCTTGACGTTGAAGAGCATCCGGGAGTGGTCGACACCGCAGAGCTCGGCGCACTTGCCCATGAAGGTGCCCTCCTTGTTCGGAGTCACCTCGAAGGCGTTCGTGTGGCCCGGGATGACGTCCTGCTTCATGAGGAACGGCACCACCCAGAAGGAGTGGATGACGTCACGCGAAGTCAGTACGAAGCGGACCTTCTCGCCCTTGGGGAGCCAGAGGGTCGGACCCGGGTTGTTGTTCTGCGGGTTCCGCTGGCCGGGCGTGCCGACGTCGTAGACGCCACCGGCGTCGGACGGGAACGCATCACGGAACTTGTCCGGGATGGCCTCCAGCTCCTTGGCCGTCTTGGCGTCCTCCTTGTCGGAGCCCTTCACGTTCTCGATGTAGTTGAAGCCCCAGCTCCACTGGTAGCCGACCACGTTGACCGTGTGGGCGGGCTTTTCGTCGAGGTGGAGGAGCTTCGACTCATCACGAGCCGTGAAGTAGAAGAGCACCGAGACGATGATGAGGGGGACCACCGTGTAGAGCGCCTCGATGGGCATGTTGTAACGCGTCTGCGGAGGTACCTCGACCTTGGTGCGGCTGCGCCGGTGGAAGATGACACTCCACAGGATCAGACCCCAGACCAGCACGCCCGTGGCGAGCGCAGCCGCCCACGAGCCCTGCCAGAGGGAGAGGATCCGGGGAGCCTCCTCCGTTACGGGGGTGGGCATACCAAGGCGGGGAAAGTCCTTGTATGTGCAACCGGTGGCGGTTGCGAGGATCAGGCCCGCAGTCAGCACCTGCGGCAGCTTCCGCCGCATCGGGCGCCGCGACGAGCGGTCGGAGCCGTTGGGACTCACGTAGCGCCTTCCCGAGAGTCTCGGCCCGCGCGGTCGGGTGCGGCCTTCTCGGTCGTCGGTCGCCGCCCTGCGGCGGGCAGGGGTTTGGATGTTTATGCGGGCCAAACCTTACTGGACGCTATTTGGGGTCGCGCGGGGAGGGTGCCTAACGCGCCGCGGGTCACTCCGAAGGGTGGGACCCTGCGCCGTCCACTCCTTTCTGACGGGGGGTCGGGTCGCCGGCCGGCTCGGCGGAATCTGCCGGTCCGCGCCTGCGGGAGCGTCGTGGCCGAGCGCGCAGTTCCCCGCGCCCCTTCGGGGCGCTTAGCGTGACCGCGTGTCCTACTTCGATGTTGCTTCCTCCGCTCCCCTCCACCCCGTGGCCCGGCAGGCTCTGCAGGCCTCGTTGGACGAGGGGTGGGCCGATCCTGCGCGGCTCTACCGCGAGGGGCGGCGGGCCCGGCTGCTGCTCGATGCCGCGCGGGAGGCTGCCGCCGAGGCGGTCGGCTGCCGCCCCGACGAGCTCTCCTTCACCCCGTCCGGCACCGTGGCCGTGCACTCCGGGATGGCCGGGGCGCTCGCCGGGCGTCGGCGTGTCGGGCGGCATCTCGTGGTGTCCGGCGTCGAACACTCGTCGGTCCTCCATTCGGCGGCGTCCCACGAGGCCGCCGGCGGGACCGTGACCGAGGTGGGGGTGGACAGGGGCGGGGCCGTGTCCCCCGAGGCGTACGCCGCCGCGCTGCGCCCCGACACGGCGCTCGCCTGCCTCCAGTCCGCCAACCACGAGGTGGGCACCGAGCAGCCGGTGGCCGACGTCGCTTCGGCGTGTCGGGCCGCCGGGGTGCCGCTCCTGGTGGACGCCGCGCAGTCGCTGCCGTGGGGCAGGGTGGACGGCCAGTGGTCGCTGCTCGCCGCGAGCGCCCACAAGTGGGGCGGGCCCTCGGGCGTGGGCCTGCTCGTGGTGCGCAAGGGGGTGCGGTTCGCCGCGCAGGGCCCGGCCGACGAGCGGGAGTCGGGGCGCGCTCCCGGCTTCGAGAACATTCCGGCGGTGGTCGCCGCGGCGGCCTCGCTCCGGGCCGTGCAGGCGGAGGCAGCCGAGGAGGGCGTCCGGCTGCGGGAGTTGACCGAGCGGATCCGGGCGCGGGTGCCGGGCCTGGTGCCGGACGTGGAGGTGGTGGGCGACCCGGAGCGGCGCCTGCCCCATCTGGTGACGTTCTCGTGTCTCTATGTCGACGGGGAGACGGTCCTGCACGAGCTGGACCGGGCCGGGTTCTCGGTGTCCTCCGGCTCGTCCTGCACCAGCTCGACGCTGACCCCGAGCCACGTCCTGAAGGCCATGGGCGTACTGAGCGAGGGCAACGTCCGGGTGTCACTCCCACGGGGGACACGGGAAGCGGACGTCGAGCGTTTTCTGGAGGTGCTGCCGGGCGTGGTGGCCTCGGTACGCGAACAACTGGGCGCACCGGCGGCTCCCGTGAAGGGCACGGAGTCCGCCTCGCTCGTCGTGGACGCGCTCGGCAAGCGCTGCCCGCTCCCCGTCATCGAACTCGCCAAGGTCATCGGGGACGTCCCGGTGGGCGGCACCGTCACGGTCCTCGCCGACGACGAGGCGGCGCGGCTCGACATCCCGGCGTGGTGCGAGATGCGGGGGCAGGAGTACGTGGGCGAGGAGCCGGCGGACCACGGCGCTGCGTATGTGGTCCGCCGGAGCTCCTGAGGCAGCCGGGCGGGACTAGGCCAGGCGGGCCTGGACCTCGGAGGCCGCCGCGTGGCCGTACGCCTTGGTGAAGCGGTCCATGAAGTTGCTGCGCCGCAGCTCGTACTCCTGGGTGCCCACGGTCTCGATGACCAGGGTGGCGAGCATGCAGCCGACCTGCGCCGCGCGCTCGTGCGATACGCCCCAGGACAGGCCCGAGAGGAAACCGGCGCGGAAGGCGTCGCCGACGCCGGTCGGCTCGACCTTCGCCTCTTCCTCGGGGACGCCGACCTCGATCGGGTCCTGGCCGGCGGTCTCGATGCGCACGCCGTTCGCGCCGAGGGTGGTCACGCGGTGGCCGACCTTGGAGAGGATCTCGGCGTCGGTCCAGCCGGTCTTGGACTCGATGAGCCCCTTCTCGTACTCGTTCGAGAAGAGGTACGTGGCGCCGTCGAGGAGCGTACGGATCTCCTCGCCCTCCATGCGCGCGATCTGCTGGGAGAAGTCCGCGGCGAAGGGGATCTGGCGCGTCCGGCACTCCTCGGTGTGGCGCATCATCGCCTCGGGGTCGTCCGCCCCGATGAGGACCAGGTCGAGACCGCCCACGCGGTCGGCGACGGTCTTCAGTTCGATGAGGCGGGCCTCGCTCATCGCGCCGGTGTAGAACGAGCCGATCTGGTTGTGGTCGGCGTCCGTGGTGCACACGAAGCGGGCCGTGTGCAGCGTCTCGGAGATCCGGACCGACGACGTGTCCACGCCGTGCCGGTCGAGCCAGGCGCGGTACTCGCCGAAGTCGGAGCCCGCGGCGCCGACCAGGATCGGATCCGTGCCGAGCTGGCCCATCCCGAAGCAGATGTTGGCGCCGACACCTCCCCTGCGTACATCCAGGGCGTCGACCAGGAACGAGAGAGAAACCGTGTGCAGCTGATCCGCGACCAGTTGGTCGGCGAAGCGGCCGGGGAAGGTCATCAGGTGGTCGGTGGCGATGGAGCCGGTGACTGCGATACGCACGACGGCATGCTCCTGTGGAGGAGAGGCGAGGGGTTGACACTTCACGCTACCGGGTCGGTGCACCCCCGCTGAAG
>NZ_JBNNJZ010000252.1:0-11438 GCF_050270335.1 Streptomyces sp. NPDC059900 | reverse complement strand
CTCCGGCGCAACGGGGAATCAACGGGGAAGGACCACTGATGTCCAGCACCACCTCCAGCACCATGTCCAGCATCACGAGGAGCTCCGTCCGCCGCCCGGCGGTCCTGCTCCTGGCCTCCGCCCTCACCGGCGGCGCCCTGGCCGCGGGGTCGCTGACCACGACCGCGTCGGCCGCGTCCGGCCCGCTGCGCGCCGACATCGTCAAGACGGCGACCATCGAGAAGAACAACCCGAAGCACAACCGCGAGAAGCCGAAGAACTGCAACTTCTACAGCGGGTACTGGAAGACCAGCGGCGACAACATCTGCTCCACCTCGACCGGCGGAGTGAAGTGGCGCTCCAACAACTGGTGCGCCGACTTCGCCCGCTACGTCTGGAAGAAGTCGGGCGCCAACACCAAGAAAACCGATCCGTGGGCGGGCTCCTTCTACCGGGCCGCCAAGGCCGGCACCGGCACCTGGCACAAGCGCGGTTCCTACGTCCCCAAGCCCGGTGACGTGGTGCTCTACGACTGGGACGGCAGCAAGCCGAGCCTGGGCAACAACGGCTGGGACATCGACCATGTCGGTGTCGTCACCAAGTACCGCACCAGCGGGAAGAAGCTGACGACCATCGAGGGCAACACCACGAAGACGGCGAGCGGCAACGGCAAGGAAGGCGTCTACCAGCGCGCCCGGCACAACACCGAGCGCGGCGACGTCGTCGGCTACGTCTCGCCCGAGAAGCGGTAGAGCCCACCACCTGCCCGCAGGGCCACCGGCCTGCGGGGCACGCCCCGGGGAGAGAGCCGCACCGACCTCATCTCCCCGGGGCGCCTGCGTGACCGCACGGCTTCTGCCGCCCGTGCGGCCCGGAGAAACAGCTGTGATCGGGGGACACATGCTGCGCATGCACTTCACCGCGCCGGATCTGGCCCGGACACGGGTGGCGAGCGGGCCTGCCCTGATGTGGGAAACCGTCCTGAGCACCCACTGGCTCCGGGAGGGCTGCGCCGGACTCCTGGGCACCTGGTGGCGCGGACGGGTACGGCCGAACCTGACGGGCCGGGCCAGGGCGCTGGCCGAACTCATCCCGCAGCAGGGCTACTTCCCGGACTTCCTCACCCCGCACACCGCCACCTTGTGCCCGGCCGAAGCGGTGGAGCCGGTCCTGCGCACCCGCAGGAAAGAGCTGCGCGGCGACCTCGAACTCCTCGCCGCACAGGGCGGGTTGTCGCCGTGGGCGCGCGATCTGCATCAGGGCACCGGCCCGGCACTCACCCGGCTCGACCAGTCCCTGCGCGACTACCAGCGGGCCGCGATCCATCCGTTCCTCGGCAGCATCCTGGCGCACACCGCACGCGAACGGGCACGGGCCGGCCGGCTACTGTCCTCCGGCGGGGTGGAGACGCTGCTGCGCGACCTGTCCCCGTCCGCGCGATGGCACGCGCCCCGTCTCGACATCGACTATCCGGTCGACCGCGATCTGCACCTGGACGGTCGCGGCCTGCTCCTTGTGCCCTCCTACTTCTGCCGCTGCCACCCGGTGACGCTGGTACGCCAGGGGGACGAGGTCCCGGTCCTGGTGTACCCCCTGGGCCACGAACCGTGGGACTCCGAGGCGGCGGACGACGCCGGTGACACCCTCGCCGACCTCGTGGGGTGCAGCCGCGCCGCGGTGCTCCAGGCCGCGGGCCAGTGCCGCCGGAGCAACACCAGCCAACTCGCCCGCCGCTCCGGTCTGCTCCTGTCGTCGGCCAGCCAGCACCTCGCCGTGCTGCGCCGCGCCGGCCTCGTCGTCAGCTCCCGCGAGGGCAACAGCGTGCTGCACGAGATCACTCCGCTCGGCGCCAGCCTGCTCCACCGGCACGTGTGACCACGGGCAGAATCGCCGGTCGCAGTCGGTCAGGGGCCGGGCCGCGCAGGGGTGACCTCTTGACCTCGGTGGCTTCAGCCACTAGTTTTCGGTGGCCATCGACCTGTCATTACCGAAAGGGGGCGACCCAGCGGATGAACACCAGCTCTGATCTTGGTCGCCTCGCCCAGCGCACGGTCTGGGTTCCGGGTCGGATCGCGCACGGCGCCTGAGCACGCCGTAATCGAGGTGCCCCTCCGTGGCACCTCCCGGGTACTCCCTCACTTTCTTCCGGCACGCCCTTGCCGCGTGCCGTCCTGCGCCCCGTTGGTCTCCCTCGTGTGGCGCGTATGAGCACAGAAAGCTGCCTGAAATTGGCGAACATGATGAATCGACCGATCGTGCACGGAAACGAAGGCCAGTCATGACAGCGGCGCGGATCACCGTCAACGGAAAAGACACCCCGATCGCCCCGGCCGCGTCCCACACCACCGCGCTGGACTTCCTGCGCGAGCGTGGCCTCACCGGCACCAAGGAAGGCTGCGCCGAGGGCGAATGCGGCGCCTGCTCGGTCCTGGTGGCCCGGCCCGGCGTGGACAAGCCCACCGACTGGGTGGCGGTCAACGCCTGCCTGGTCCCGGCCGCGGCGCTCGCCGGGTCTGGAGCGCGTCCCCTCCGAAGGTCTCGCCACCCCCGGTGAACCCGGCACGGCGAGCACCCTGCACCCGGTGCAGCAGGAGATGGCGGTCCGCGGCGGATCCCAGTGCGGATACTGCACACCGGGATTCATCTGCAGCATGGCGGCCGAGTACTACCGGCCCGACCGCTGCGCGCACGCGGACTCGTCCGACGACAGCGACGCCACCGATGCCGAGCACGGTCCGAACGGCTTCGACCTCCACGCGCTGAGCGGCAACCTGTGCCGCTGTACCGGCTATCGCCCCATCCGCGACGCCGCGTTCGCCGTCGGAACGCTCGCCGACGAGGACCTGCTCGCGCAGCGTCGCGAGCAGGACCCGCCCGCACCGGTCGCCACCGACTACACCAGGGACGGCAAGGCGTTCCTGCGGCCGGGCACCCTGGCCGAAGTGCTGCGGCTGCTGCGTGAGCGGCCCGACGCGGTGGTGGTCGCAGGCTCCACCGACTGGGGCGTGGAGGTCAACATCCGCTCCCGCAGGGCGGATTGCGTGATCGCCGTCGACCGGCTGCCCGAACTGCGCGAGCTGCGCGTCGCATCCGACCACGTCGAGATCGGGGCGGCGCTGACGCTCACCGAGATCGAGCGGCGCCTCGACGGCCGAGTCCCGCTGCTGGGCCAGCTGTTCCCGCAGTTCGCATCCCGGCTCATCCGCAACGGCGCGACCCTCGGCGGCAACCTGGGAACCGGCTCTCCCATCGGGGACAGCCCGCCCGCGCTGCTCGCCCTGGAGGCGTCGGTGGTGCTCGCCGACGCCGACGGCGAGCGCGAAGTGCCGCTGGCGGACTACTTCACCGGCTACCGGCAGAGCGTGCGCCGCCCCGGCGAACTGATCCGTGCGGTGCGCTTCCCGCTGCCGCTGTCGCCGGTCGTGGCCTTCCACAAGATCGCCAAGCGGCGCTTCGACGACATCTCCAGCGTCGCGGTCGCCTTCGCGCTCGACATCGAGGACGGCGTCGTACGCAAGGCGCGCATCGGCCTCGGCGGCGTGGCCGCGACGCCGATCCGCTCGCTGGCCACCGAGGCGGCCCTTGAGGGCAAGGCATGGACGGCGGAGACTGTTCAGGCGGCGGCCCGGGTGCTGGGGGCCGAGGGCACGCCCATGAACGATCACCGCGCCAGCGCCGACTACCGCTCCGCGATGCTCGGCCAGAGCCTGCTGAAGCTGCACGCACAGACCACCGAGGGTGTGACGTCATGAGCCACTTGTCCGAGCGCCCCGAGAAGTCCGTCGTCGGGGTGTCCATGCCGCACGAGAGTGCCGTCCTGCACGTCACCGGCGCCGCGCTCTACACCGACGACCTGGTCCACCGCACCAAGGACGTGCTGCACGCCTACCCGGTCCAGTCCGCCAAGGCCCACGGCAGGATCACCGCGCTGCGCACCGGGCCCGCACTCGAGGTGCCGGGCGTGGTCCGCGTCCTGACCGGCGCCGACGTGCCCGGCGTCAACGACGCGGGAATGAAGCACGACGAACCGCTCTTCCCCGATGTGGTCATGTTCCACGGCCACGCGGTCGCCTGGGTGCTCGCCGAGACACTGGAGGCGGCACGGCTCGGTGCGGCGGCCGTCGAGGTGGAACTCGACGAACAGCCGTCCCTGATCACCCTGAAGGACGCGATCGACGCCGAGAGCTTCCACGGCGCCCGGCCCCAGATGCTGACCGGTGACGTCGAGGCCGGCTTCGCCGACTCCGCGCACGTGTTCACCGGCGAGTTCCAGTTCTCCGACCAGGAACACTTCTACCTGGAGACACACGCGGCGCTCGCGCTCATCGACGAGTCCGAGCAGGTCTTCGTCCAGAGCAGCACCCAGCACCCGTCCGAGACCCAGGAGATCGTCGCGCACGTCCTTGGCCTGCACAGTCACGAGGTGACCGTGCAGTGCCTGCGGATGGGCGGCGGCTTCGGCGGCAAGGAGATGCAGCCGCACGGCTTCGCGGCCATCGCCGCACTCGGCGCCAAGCTGACCGGCCGCCCGGTGCGGCTGCGGCTCAACCGCACGCAGGACCTGACCATGTCCGGCAAGCGCCACGGCTTCCACGCCCAGTGGAAGATCGGCTTCGACGCCGACGGCCGTATCCAGGCCCTGGACGCCACCCTGACCGCCGACGGCGGCTGGAGCCTGGACCTGTCCGAGCCGGTGGTGGCCCGCGCGCTGTGCCACATCGACAACACGTACTGGATTCCCAACGCCCGCGTCGCCGGCCGCATCGCCCAGACCCACAAGGCCTCCAACACCGCCTTCCGCGGCTTCGGCGGACCGCAGGGCATGCTGGTGATCGAGGACATCATGGGCCGGTGCGCGCCGCTGCTCGGCCTGGACCCGATGGAGCTGCGCGAGCGCAACTTCTACCGGCAGGGCCAGGACACGCCCTACGGACAACCGGTCTCGCAGCCCGAGCGGATCGCCGCCGTCTGGGAACAGGTCAAGGAGACCGGCGGACTCGCCGACCGCAAGCGCGAGATCGCCGCGTTCAACGCCGCGCACCCGCACACCAAGCGGGCCCTTGCGATCACCGGCGTGAAGTTCGGCATCTCGTTCAACCTCACCGCCTTCAACCAGGGCGGCGCGCTCGTGCTGATCTACAAGGACGGCTCCGTCCTGATCAACCACGGCGGCACCGAGATGGGCCAGGGCCTGCACACCAAGATGCTTCAGGTGGCCGCGACCACCCTGGGCATCCCGCTGCACAAGGTGCGCCTGGCCCCCACCCGTACCGACAAGGTCCCCAACACCTCGGCCACGGCGGCGAGTTCGGGAGCGGACCTCAACGGCGCCGCGGTGAAGAACGCCTGCGAGCAGCTGCGCGAACGGCTGCTTCAGGTGGCCGCCACCCAACTGGGTTCGAGCGGCGCCGATGTGCGCATCGTCGACGGCGTCGCCCGCACCCTCGGCAGCGACAAGGAGCTGGCCTGGGACGACCTGGTGCGCACCGCGTACTTCCAGCGGGTGCAGCTGTCGGCGGCCGGTTTCTACCGCACCGAGGGCCTGCACTGGGACGCGAAGTCGTTCAGCGGCACGCCGTTCAAGTACTTCGCCATCGGGGCCGCCGCGGCCGAGGTCGAGGTGGACGGCTTCACCGGCGCCTACCGCGTCCGGCGGGTGGACATCGTGCACGACGTCGGCGACAGCCTGTCCCCGATGATCGACATCGGTCAGGTCGAGGGCGGCTTCGTACAGGGCGCGGGCTGGCTGACGCTGGAGGACCTGCGCTGGGACACCGGCGACGGGCCGAACCGCGGCCGGCTCCTGACCCAGGCCGCCAGCACCTACAAGCTGCCGAGCTTCTCGGAGATGCCCGAGGAGTTCAACGTCACGCTGATGGAGAACGCCACCGAAGAGGGCGCGGTGTACGGGTCCAAGGCGGTGGGCGAGCCGCCGCTGATGCTGGCCTTCTGCGTACGGGAAGCCCTGCGGCAGGCCGCCGCCGCGTTCGGTCCCGGCGGGGTCGGCGTCGAGCTGGCCTCGCCCGCGACACCGGAGGCGGTGTACTGGGCGATCCAGTCGGCTCGTGAGGCCGCCGTTTCCCGTAATGGGTCTGCCCACGGGTCTGCCAACGGGTCCGCCCGCAACGGCTCCGCCGCCGACGGCGGGATCCGGGCCGGCGCAAAAACCCTGAGCGGTGCCTGAGATGACGTGGGTCGCCGCGGTCGCGCGGTTGCGGGCACGCCGGGAGCCCGGCGTGCTCGTGACCGTCGCGACCGTGCGCGGACACGCCCCGCGCGACGCCGGTGCGAAGCTCGTGGTGGGGGAGAGCGAGGCCTGGGGCTCGATCGGCGGCGGCAACGTCGAGGCCGTCGCGATCGACCGGGCCAGGGAGATGATCGCCGCGGCCAAGCCCGATCCGGAGCTGATCGACTTCGCCCTGAACGACAAGGTGGTCAACCAGCACGGCGTGCAGTGCTGCGGCGGCACGGTCTCGGTCCTGCTCGAACCCCTCGCGGTGGTACGGGCGGTGGCGATCTTCGGTGTGGGGCACGTCGGTCTCGAACTGGCGCGCATCCTGGCCCGCCAGGACCTGGACCTCCATCTGGTCGACACCCGCTCCGACATCCTCACCGAGGAGCGGCTCGGGGTGCTCGCGGACGCGGTGGGGCAGGTGCACGTGCACCACACGCTGCTGTTGCCCGAGGAGGTCCTCGCGGAACTGCCGCGCGGCACCCACGTCCTGATCATGACTCATGACCACGCCGAGGACGCCGCCCTGTGCGACGCCGCCCTGCGCACCTCCCACCTCGGCTCCATCGGCCTGATCGGGTCGGCGGCCAAGTGGGTGCGATTCCGCCACCGCCTTTCCACCGAGGGCGGCCACGACGACGCGACCATCGACCGGATCAAGACCCCGATCGGCCTCGCGGACGTCACCGGCAAGGAACCCGCGACGATCGCGGTAAGCGTCGCCGCGGACCTGCTGCGCACGTTCGAGGCCGAGGTCCACTGACCGGCTCGCCCGCCGGATGGGCAGGGTGCCCCGCACCGGTGCGCAGGCACGGGTGCGGGGCGCTGTCGTTGGCAGGGGCATGGTACTCCGCCGCACGATGGCCGAAGTCGCCCCCTCTGGGACGCCGACACGTAAGCGGCATGTTTGCATGTGTCCATGATCATTAAGTCACAGCAAACATCTGAGCCGCGGACGTACGTGGACCACGTCCTGGAGCACTGGCACAAGGACGAGGACACCGAGGCGCTCGTCCAGGGCACACAGCGGCTGACCCGGGCAGAGGCCCGGAGGCGGCTGTTCCGTCTGGGGCACGCGCTGCGCGCCCAGGGGCTCGAACCCGGCGACGGAGTGGGGCTGTTCCTGGCCAATCGCGTGGACTCCGTCCTGGTGCAGCTCGCGGTCCATCTCATCGGCTGCCGCGTCGTGTTCCTGCCGCCCGAGCCGGGGCCCGGCGAGCTCGCCGCGCTGGTCGAGCAGTCCCGGGTGCGCGCCGTCGTCACCGACCCGCTCTTCGCCGAGCGGGCCGCCGACGCGGCGGGCCGCAGCGTCCACGCCCCCGTGCTGCTCGGCCTGGGGCCCTGCGGGCAGCGGTGTGCCGACCTCCTGGCCCTGGCGGCCGACTGCCCGGAGGTACGCCCCGAAGGCGTGCCCGCACCCGGAGCGGACGAAGCCGTCACCGTGCTCTACACCGGCGGCACCCTGGGCCGGCCCAAGCTGGCCGCGCACAGCCACCGGCTCTACGACGCACTGGTGGCCCTGGCAGAGGACGCCGCCGACACGGTCTTCCCGACCGTGAACCCCGGAACGGAGCGGGTGCTCGCCGCCACGCTGCTCACGCACGGCAGCGGCCACCTCATGTCGGTCCAGGCTCTGGTGACCGGGTCCGCCCTCGTCGTGCTGCCCGAGTTCGAAGCGGGCGCGGCCCTCGAAGTGCTGCGCGAGGAGCGGATCACCGCCACCATGTTCGTGCCGCCGATGCTGTACGCGCTGCTCGACCACCCGCAGTGCGTGCCGGGCGCTCTGCCCGCGCTGGGGCGGATCGTCGTCGGCGGAGCAGCCTCGTCGCCCAGCCGGCTGCAACAGGCCGTCGAGGTGTTCGGACCGGTGCTCAGCCAGGGCTACGGGCAGTCGGAGGCGCTCGGCATCGCCGCGTTCGGCGCGGAGGACCTCGCCGCGCAGGGTGCCCGGCGGCCCGAACTCTGGCGCAGCTGCGGTCGCGCGATATCGGACACCGAGATCGAGATCCGCGGTGAGGACAGCACGGCGGCGCTGCCCGCACGGCAGGTCGGCGAGGTGTGCGTCCGGGGCAAGGTGGTGATGCTCGGCTACTACGAGGACCCCGAGCGCACCGCGCAGGCGCTGCACGACGGCTGGCTGCGCACCGGGGACCTGGGCTATCTCGACGCGGAAGGATACCTCTACCTCGTCGACCGGGCCAAGGACATCATCGTCACCGGCAGCACCAGCGACAACGTCTACTCCAGGGTCCTCGAGGACTTCCTGCTCACGCTGCCCGGCGTACGCAACGCGGCGGCCCTGGGCATGCCGGACGAGGAGTTCGGCGAGGCCGTGCAGATCTTCCTGGCCACGGCCGAGGACGCCGACGTGGACCCGGACACGGTCGGCGCGGCGGTGACCGCGGAGCTGGGCGAGCTGTACGCGCCGCGCAAGACGGTCCTGCTCGGCCAGTTGCCGACGACCAAGGTCGGCAAGGTGGACAAGAAGGCGCTGCGCGCGGCGTGGACGAACGCGGCGCCGGCCACGCCGTAGGCGCTGTCGCCCTGCCGGGCCCGCGCGGTTACGGCGAGGGCACCTGCTCGGGGGAGCGGAGCACGAGCAGGGTGATCTCGCTGGGGGCGAAGACGCGGAAGGGCGGGCCCCAGAAGCCGGTGCCGCGGCTGGTGTAGAGGAGCGTGCGGGCACCGTGGCGGCTGAGTCCCGCGAGGGCGGGCTGGTCGAGGCGGACCAGGTGGTGGAAGGGCCAGATCTGGCCGCCGTGGGTGTGGCCGGACAGCTGGAGGTCGACGCCGCCGGCCGCCGCCTGGTCGACGAACTTGGGCTGGTGGGCCAGGAGCAGGACGGGCAGGCCGGGGTCGGCTCCGTCGAGCGCTCCGGCGAGGTGGGCGCGGTGGCCGGCCAGGCCCGAGGACTCGGCGGTGACGTCGTCCACACCGGCGACCACGAGGGTGTCGCCGCCGCGTTCGAGCAGCAGATGGCGGTTGCGCAGCGGCTCCCAGCCCAGCTCGTCCATCAGGTCGACCCAGCCCTGGGCCTCGCTGTAGTACTCGTGGTTGCCGGTGACGTAGACCCGGGCCCGCGTGGCCCGCACGGTGCCCAGCGGTGCGGCCTGGGCGCGGCGGCGTTCGGCCGTGCCGTCCGCGATGTCGCCGGTGTGGCAGACCAGGTCGGCCTCCAGGGTGTTCACCGTCTCGCAGACCCGTGCCGACCAGCGGGCGCGGTCGAGCGGCCCGTAGTGGGTGTCGGTGATGAGGGCGACGCGGGTTCCGTCCAACCCGGCGCCCAGGCGCGGCAGTTGCACATCCAGGCGGCGCACCCGGGGCACCCGGCGGGCCTCGGCGTATCCCCAGGCGAGCAGCGCGGCGGCGGTGCCGAGGATCGCCCAGGTGACGATCCGGGCCCGGTCCTGGCCGTCGCCGACGCCTGCCACGGTCAGGGCGATCCGCAGCAGGACGCCGAGCACGACGGACCAGGTGAACAGGACCCAGCTGATGCCGAGGAGGCTGTCCCCGAGGATCGCCGCACGGTCCTGCTGCCGCTTGCCGTGGCCGCGCATCATCGCGAGCGGCATGCCGATCAGGCCGAGGACGAACAGGGCGGTGCCGCCAAGGGCGACGGGGAGCGGCCAGTGCTGTCCGGCGTGCAGCAGCAGCCAGCAGGGCACGGTCCACAGCAGGACGGGGGCGATCAGGGGGAGGTAGCGCATCAGGCGGCGCAGCCGGCTCTGCTGAGTCGCGTGCGCTGCGTTGTCCGCGGGTCGGGTCTCGCTGGTGTCGGCCACGCTTCCCCTCCTTGAGTGATGAGGCTGCCGTCGCGCGCATTCTCGCAGCCCGGAGGAGCCCGGATCGCGCTGGGTAGGGCCGGACGGCGACCGGGCTGCGGCCCGTGACCGGATCGGCCCGGAACTGCTGGGGCGCCCGAACGGGCACAAGACCGTTCGGGCGCCCTGTGTGCAGCTGACGGGCGGCGCGGATCAGGACACCCAGGGTGCCTCCACGGCCCAGGTGGTGTCCTCGACGAAGCTGCCCGGGTTGTCCGCGGCGCGGGACCCGCCGGGCACGGCGAGGTACACCTCGGCGTTGTAGTGGCGCAGATACTGGCCCGGGTAGTTCTGGGCCATCAGACGGACACCGCCCTGCCCCGGCACCGCGCAGAACGTGGCGTCCTCGCGGAACAGCGCCGAGCCGTCACCGGCCTCCCGGTGTACCCGGAACTCGCGGTGGCGCAGGTACTCGCCGGGGTAGTTGCGCGACTCGAAGGAGTAGCAGGAACTGTCGGCAAGACCGGGCACGATCCGCCAGGTGGCGTCGTTCTTGAGCAGGTCGCTGCTGGTGCTGTTGACGACCTCCGTGTACGCGAGGGCGTCCTTGTGCCGGAGGTAGCGGTCGGTGTAGCCGGGGGTGGTCACCCGCAGCGATTTGAGGCCGGTGGGCAGCGTCGTCGGCGCCGGCGGGCTCTTCGACGCGTTGATCAGGGCCTGGTTCGCCGCCTTGACCCGCGCCGCGTCGACCTTGACTACCTGGCGGTCGTACGTCAGCAGGCCGTTGACCTCGTTCTCGACGTCGGTGATCTCGGTGTAGACCGACCCCGAAAGACCGGCCGGCATCTGCTGAAGCCGCAGCGCGTCGATCAGACCGATGAAGCGGTTGTTCAGGTGAGCGGCGTCGGCCTGGTCCTCGTACGAGAAGCCGTTGCCCGGCGACCACTCGTGACCCGGTACCCGCAGCCCGAGGCCGCCGAACTCGCCGAGGACGGCGGCGCGGGTCGAGGACGGTTTGGTCACCCCCGGGCCCACATAGACGTGGTTGTCGATCACGTCGCCGTTGCCGCCGTCGACCGAGCCGCAGCAGTTGATGCCGCTCATGTTGTTGACCAGGCGCGAAGGGTCGGCCGCCTTTACCTTGTCGGCGATGCGGGCCTGGTCGTACTGGCCCCAGCCCTCGTTCTGGTTCGCCCACATCACGAGCGAGGGGGAGCTGCGGTGCTCGTCGATGATCTGGTCGTACTCCGCCTCCCACTGGGTGCGGGCGGCCGAGTCCGGCGTGCGGGTGTCCATCGCGGGCATGTCCTGCCACACCAGCAGGCCGAGCCGGTCGGCCCAGTAGAACCAGCGCTGCGGTTCCACCTTGATGTGCTTGCGGACCATGTTGAAGCCGAGGTCCTTGTGCTTTTGCAGGTCGAACTTGAGGGCGTCGTCGGTGGGCGCGGTGTAGATGCCGTCGGGCC
>NZ_JBNNJZ010000251.1:0-11438 GCF_050270335.1 Streptomyces sp. NPDC059900 | reverse complement strand
CGGCGGAACGCGACGGGGGTGTGCTACACCGAAGCGGGCGTCGCCTCCGGAGCCGGCGCCTCCGCGGCGGCCGCGCGGCGGTCCCGCACCTCCCTGCGTACCAGGACCACCCAGCCGATGGGAACGCCCGTACAGAACAGCCACCACTGGACCGCGTACGCCATGTGCGGGCCGATGTCGCCGTGCTCGGGCTCGCCGATCAGCTGGGGAGAGTCCCCGGCGGGCTCCGGCGAGGTCAGCTCGACATAGCCGCCGAGCACCTCCTTGCCGAGGCTGTGCGCCTGCTGCCCGCTGCTGATCAGCATGATCTGACGGTCCGGCAGCCCCTGGACGTCCTTGATGCCGCTCTGCGCGGACGTCTCGTCGGCCATCAGGCGGCCGGTGACGGTGATCTCGCCCTTGGGCGCCGGGGGGACCTTCGGGAACTCGGTCTGCGGTCCGTTCGCCGGGATCCAGCCCCGGTTGACGAGCAGGACCTTGCCGTTGTCCAGGAGGAACGGGGTCAGGACGTGGAAGCCGATCTCCTCGTCGGAGTTCGTGCGGCGCCGCACGACGACCTCGTCCTTCGTGTCGTACGTGCCGTGCGCGCTCACCCTGCGGTAGCGCTCGGAGTCCGCAATGGAGTGGCCGGGCGAGGTCAGCCGCTCGGCCGGGACCGGCTTCGCGTCCAGCGCCTTCGAGATCTCCGCGTTCTGTGCGACGCGGTGCTCGTGGCGGTGCAACTGCCAGAAGCCCAGCTCGATCATCGTGGGGATGAGAACCAGGCCGATGAGGGTAAGGATCACCCACTGCCGGGTCAACAGGAAGCGGTACACCCCATGACGGTACAACTCGGCCATGGGGTGCAGGGGAGTGGGGTAGTCCGGGCGGTGTGGGGGCCGGTCGGCCGGAGACCGGGGTCACACCCTGTCGACGATGCCCACCTGCCCCTCCGCGCGCGAGCAGTGCGCACCGCAGTACCACTTCTCCTGCACCTCCACGCCCTGGCCGATGATCCGGCACCGGCAGTGCTCACAGATGGGCGCCATGCGGTGAATGGCGCAGGAGAAGCAGTCGAAGACGTGCACCGCGCCTTGCGCGTGCACTTCGAAGGACATGCCGTAGTCGTTTCCGCAGACCTCGCAACGTGCCATGCGCCACAGGGTGGGACGCCGGGCGCCCGCATGCGAGCAAGCAGGCGGGCGCCGGGCCGACAATCACCCGTCTGACGCCCGCGAGGACGCCCTCCTTCGGCCGGGCGGCTCAGCCCTGTGCCGCCGGAGCGACGTCCTGGAGGAGCTGGCCGAACGCGGCCTCGTCGATGACGGGTGTGCCGAAGGAGCGCGCCTTCACGGTCTTGGAGGTGCCCGAATCCGGGTCGTTCGTGACGAGCAGGCTGGTCAGCCGCGACACGCTGGTGGCGATGTGCAGACCGGCCTCGACCGCACGGTCCTCCAGGAGCTCGCGCTCGACGGAGGTGTCGCCGGAGAACGCGACACGCATGCCCTGTTGGAGCGGTTTGCCCGTTTCATACCGACCGGGGTTGGGGTACGGGCAGGCGGGCCGCTTGCGCGAGGGGCGCCAACTCGCCGGTCCGTACGAGGAATACGACGAGCCCGCCGAGGAGGCGGAGCCCGGTCCGGTGGGCTGGCGCACGATGCGGGGCGCCCCGTCGGACCACTCGGTGAGCGGCAGGCACTCCAGGAGCGGCAGCCGCACCCCGCCGCTGGCCGCGGCCTTGAGGCTGGGGCGGAACGCCTCGGCGAGCACGCGCGCGTCGTCCAGGGCGTTGTGCGCCTGGCGCTGTTCGACGCCGAAGTGCGCGGCGAGCGACTCCAGCTTGTGGTTGGGCAGCGGGAGCCGCAGCTCCTTGGAGAGCGCGATGGTGCACAGGCGCTGGCGCACGGGGGCGGTGAGCTCCGCGCGTGCGTACTCCCTGGCGATCATCGACCAGTCGAAGACGGCGTTGTGCGCGACCAGGACGCGGTCGGCCAGCCGCGCGGCGAACTCGGCGGCGATGTCCTTGAAGAGCGGCGCGTCGGCGAGGAGCTCGCTGGTGAGGCCGTGGATCCAGACGGGGCCGGGATCGCGCTGGGGGTTGACCAGCGTGTACCAGTGGTCCTCCACCTCGCCCCGGGCGTCCACGCGGTAGACGGCAGCCGACACTATGCGGTCGTCGCGGGCGAGGCCTGTGGACTCGAGGTCGACGACCGCGTACCCCGTTGGGTACGCGGCCGGCCAGGTGGCTGCGGACGCTGCGGTCGTCTGGTCTTCGAGCATGGTCCATGAGGATACGGGCCGCGACTGACAGTCAGGTCCCCGGTCCGGTGCGCGGGTCGGCCGAGTGGCCGGTTCCGTCGCCGGCAGGCGCGGGTCCGGGGCCGAGGAGTCCGGACACCAGTGCGTTCACCGACATGGTGAACAGTGCCTCGGGATCGGCGGGCCGGGCGAGCGCGCGGGCCAGTGCCGGGTCCTGTTCGGCTGTCTGCGCGCCCCACAGCTCTTCCTCGCCGGGCCGTTGCACGGGCGCGCGTTCGCGGTACCGCTCGACCAGGACGTGGCCGACGACGTGCACCTGTACGGCGCGCACGGCGTCGGCCGCACGGGTGCCGCGCAGGCCCGCCGCGTGCACTTCGTGGACCAGGACCTGCTGGGCGGGCAGGAACATCCGCTCGGTGAGGCCGCGTTCGTGCACCATCGCGACGAGGTGCGGGTGGCCGCGCAGCTGCCGGCGCAGGGCGCGCGCCACGGAGACGATGCGCCGGGCGGGGGTGCGGCCGGTGGGCCGGATCGCGCCGAGGTCGGCGAGGGTGCGCTCGACGAGGGCGTCCAGGAGCGACTCGCGGTTGCCGACGTGCCAGTAGATCGAGGTGACGGCGGTGCCGAGTTCGGCGGCGAGCCTGCGCATCGTCAGGGCCCCGGGGCCGTGCCGCTTCACGAGGGCCGTGGCGGCGGCGAGGACCTGTTCCCGGTCGAGATGCCCGCGTTCCCGGTCCGGATGCGTACGCGTCTCTTCACTCTTCACGCCTCCTGTTGTAACTGTGTTACAGAACCGCCCGCAAGACCTTCTTGTAGTCCTGACGAAGGGTGGTACGACATGGCACGCGTACGTTACGGAGCGCGCACCGAGGCGGAGATCGCCGCTGCGCGCGCCGCGAGTTCGAAGCTGCCCGACATCTGGTCCACCGGTGTGGTGGCCGTCTGGGAGAGCGATCCGGACGCCGTGGCGGCCGTCCTGCCGCCCCCGCTGAAGCCCGGCAGCCGGCCGCTGGTGCGGGCCAACATCAGCAAGGTCGACCTGCCCGGCTATCCGCTCGGTGCGGGCTCGGTGGCCGTCGCCGCCGAGCACGACGGGGTGCAGGGGTGGTATCCGCTGGTGATGCCGATGACCCACGAGCGGGCGCTGATCGGGGGGCGTGAGGTCTTCGGGGAGCCGAAGAAGCTGGGCGAGGTCGAGGTGGAGCGCGACGGCCTGGTCGTCCGCGCCTCGCTGGCCCGGTACGGCATCGCCTTCGTGGAGGTGCGCGGCGCGGTCAGCGGCGCCCTGCCGATCCCCGAACCGGTCCGCAAGACGGACTTCTACTTCAAGTTCCTGCCCGCGGTGGACGGTTCGGGCTTCGACGCGGACCCGGTGCTCGTGCACTGCGTGCGCAACGAGAAGGTGCGCAAGCTGGAGGGCATCACCGGGGACGTCGTCCTGCGCGAGTCCGTGTACGACCCGGTCGCCGACCTCCCCGTGCACGCGGTCGTCGAGATCACCATCGGCGAGAAGACCACCGACCAGCAGGGCCGGGTCGCCGAGCGGGTCAGCGCGCAGGCGCTCCTTCCCTACATCCACCAGCGCTACGACGACCCGCAGCAGATCCTCGACGGCCCGCCCGAGGGGAGCGTCTGAGATGGAGCTGCGGGAAGGGCAGGTCGCCGTCGTCACGGGCGCGGCGAGCGGCATCGGACTCGCCATGGCGCGGCGGTTCGCGGCGGACGGACTGAAGGTGGTCCTCGCGGACGTCGAGGAGGGCGCCCTGGAGAAGGCGGCGGCCGGTCTTCGCGAGAACGGGGCGAGCGTGCACGCGCGCGTGGTCGACGTCGGCTCGCGCGAGCAGGTCTTCGCGCTCGCCGACGCGGCGTACGAGAAGTTCGGCGCCGTCCATGTGCTGTGCAACAACGCGGGCGTCGGCTCCGGCGCCGAGGGCCGCATGTGGGAGCACGAGCCGAACGACTGGAAGTGGGCGTTCGAGGTCAATGTGTGGGGTGTCTTCCACGGCATCCAGGCCTTCGTGCCCCGGATGATCGCGGGCGGCGAGCCCGGCCACGTCGTCAACACCTCTTCCGGTGACGGCGGCATCGCACCGCTGCCGACGGCGTCCGTGTACGCGGTCACCAAGGCTGCCGTCGTGACGATGACGGAGTCCCTGTACGCCCACCTGAAGGCGGAGCACGCGCGCGTGGGCGCCTCCGTGCTCTTCCCGGGGCCGCACATGCTGCGCACGGGGCTGTGGGAGTCGCACCGCAACCGCCCCGACCGCTATGCCAAGTCCCGCCCCCGCAAGACCCCTTACCGCAGCCTCGACCAGTGGGAGTCCGCGATGCGGGACGCCGGCAAGGAGGTGGCGTTCACGCCGGTCGAGGAGGTCGCGGACTTCGTGGCGGAGGGGATCACGGCCGGGCGGTTCTGGCTGCTTCCGCAGAGCGAGCACAGCGACCGGCAGATCAAGGCCAGGTCGCGGTCGATGCTGGACCGCGCGGATCCGGCGTACCTCGAGAACTTCATTCTGGACTGAAGGGCACGTGATGACCGACCAGGATCCCTACCTGATCATCTCCTCCGACTGCCACGCCGGGCTGCCCACCGAGGAGTACAGGCCCTATCTCGACAGCCGGTTCCACCGCGACTTCGACCAGTTCCTGGAGGAGCGCGGCGCCCGGCGCGAAGAGGCGACGCGCCTCGGCATCCGCAACGACGCGTTCGCCGCCAAGTGGTTCGAGGACAACGAAGAGGGCCTGCGGGGCGGCTGGGACACCGCGCAGCGCCTCAAGGAGCTCGACGGCGACGGGGTGGCCGCCGAGGTCGTCTTCCCCGACGCGGACGCCGTGGACAGCCAGACGGCCGCGCCCTTCGGAGTGGGCCTCGGCCTCTCGGGGGACCAGGACCCGGAGCTCGGCATGGCGGGCGCGCAGGCGCACAACCGCTGGCTGGCCGAGTTCGTGTCCGAGCACCCCGAACGGCACTGCGGCGTGGCTCTGTTGCCGGTCACCGGCGAGGTCGACCGTGTCGTCGCCGAGATCCACCGGGCCAAGGAGTCCGGGCTCGGCGCGCTGATGATCCCCTCCATGTGGGTCGACAAGGCGCCCTATCACGACCGCCGTTACGACCCGGTGTGGGCGGCGGCGGCCGAGTGCGCGATGCCGATGGTGACCCACTCCGGGGCGGCGCCCCGCCACGAGTACGGCGACCACCTGGGGATCTACGTCTCCGAAGTGACCTGGTGGCCCGCGCGGCCGCTGTGGTTCATGCTCTGGTCGGGCGTCTTCGAACGCCATCCGGGGCTGAAGTTCGGCGTCGCGGAGTCCGGCTGCTGGTGGCTGCCGAACCTCCTGTGGTTCATGGACCGCCTCTACCTGGGCGCGCACGGCGGCAAGAAGCTCTCCCCGTTCGCGGAGCTCAAGCGGCCCCCGCACGAGTATCTGGACCGGCAGATCTTCATCTGCGCCACCAACACCAAGCGCCGCGAACTCGCCCAGCGCTACGAGATCGGCGTCGACAACATCCTGTGGGGCAGCGACTTCCCGCACCCCGAGGGCACCTGGCCCGACACGCGCGCGTGGCTGAAGAAAACCTTCCACGACATCCCGGTGGGCGAGACCCGGCGCATGCTGGGTCTGGCGGCGGCCGACGTCTTCGGGTTCGACACCGAGAAGCTGGCGCCGCTGGCCCGCCGGATCGGCCCCACCCCCGCCGAACTGGGCCAGCAGGACGACCAGTCGGCGGTCGAGGCGTCCTGGGCGCGCTCGCGCGACGTGGGGCGCCACTGGCTGACCGACCACGACTTCCCGGTACTGGGGGCACAGGCATGAGCCAAGACCTGACAGAAAGCGCGACCGAAGAGCGTTACACCGTCATCTCCGCGGACTGTCACGCGGGCGCCGATCTCCTCGACTACAAGCCCTACTTGGCGTCGGACCACCACGACGCCTTCGACGCGTGGGCCGCCACCTACGTCAACCCCTACGAGGACCTGCTCGCCGACACCGCCGACCGCAACTGGAACTCCGACCGCCGCGTCGCCGAGCTGGAGCAGGACGGCATCGTCGGCGAGGTCGTCTTCCCCAACACCATCCCGCCCTTCTTCCCGAGCGCCTCCCTGATGGCACCGGCGCCGACGCGCGCGGAGTTCGAGCAGCGCTGGGCGGGCCTGCGCGCCCACAACCGCTGGCTCGCCGACTTCTGCGCCGCCGCTCCGGGACGCAGGGCGGGCGTCTTCCAGATCCTCCTCAACGACGTGGACGAGGCCGTCAAGGAGATCCACTGGGCCGCCGACGCGGGCCTGAACGGCGGCCTCCTGCTGCCCGGCACACCGCCGGGCAGCGGACTCGCCGAGCTCTACTCGGTCACGTACGACCCGATCTGGGCGGCCTGCGCCGAGCGCGGCGTGCCGGTCAACCACCATGCGGGATCGGCCTCGCCGCCCCTGGGCGAGGAACCGGCCGCGCGGGCCGTCTTCATGGTGGAGACGACGTGGTTCTCGCACCGGGCGCTGTGGCATCTGGTGTTCGGCGGCGCCTTCCGCCGCCATCCGGAGCTGCGGCTCGTGCTCACGGAGCAGGGCTCGGGCTGGATCCCCGGCGTGCTCGACATGCTGGACTACTACCACGGGCGTCTTGTCGCGGCGGCCTCGAAGGCGGGCGCGGGCGGTACGGCGGAGTCCAAGTTCGGTGCGGGGCTCGCCGATGCGATGGGCAAGGGCCCCTCCGAGGTCTGGCGCGACAACTGCTTCGTCGGCGCGAGCTTCATGCGGCCGCACGAGGCGCAGATGAGGGACCGGATCGGCATCGACAAGATCATGTGGGGCAGCGACTATCCGCACGACGAGGGCACGCACCCCTTCTCGCGCGAGGGTCTTCGCATCGCCTACGCGGGCATGCCGAGGGACGAGATAGCGGCCATGGTCGGAGGCAACGCGGCCCGCGTCTACGGCTTCGACCTGGAGCGGCTCGGCGAGGTCGCGGCGCGCGTCGGACCGACGGTCGGGGAACTGGCACAACCCCTCAAGGAGACACCGGCCGGCGCGACGAGCCCGGTGTTCGCCTCGGGAGGTGCGGCGCGCGTCTGGTGACGGCGTGCCCTTGCCGAACTCGCTCACCCGGGAGTGAGACCCTCCCCGGGTGAGCGATCAGGCAGCTGGACACGACGAACCACACGGCGGCGCGCTGGGCACCCGCCTCAACTGGCTGCGTGCGGCCGTGCTGGGGGCCAACGACGGCATCGTCTCCACGGCGGGGATCGTCGTCGGCGTGGCGGGCGCCACGGGGGAGCGCAGCACGCTGCTCACGGCCGGTATGGCCGGGCTGCTCGCCGGGTCGATGTCGATGGCCGCGGGGGAGTACGTCTCCGTCTCCACCCAGCGCGACTCGGAGAAGGCGGCCCTCGCCCTGGAGCGGCGCGAGCTGCGGGAGCAGCCCGACGCCGAACTGAACGAGCTGACGGATCTCCTCGCGGACCGGGGGCTGAGCCGTGAGGTGGCGCGGGAGGCGGCCGAGCAGCTGACCGAGCGGGACGCGCTGCGGGCGCACGCGCGCGTGGAGCTCGGTATCGACCCGGACGAGCTCACCAATCCGTGGCACGCCGCCTGGGCCAGCTTCGTGGCCTTCACGGCGGGCGCGCTGCTCCCGCTCCTTGCGATCGTGCTGCCGCCCGCCGACTGGCGCCTTTGGGTCACCGTCGTCTCGGTCCTCGCCGCGCTCGCCGTGACGGGGTGGAGCAGCGCGCGGCTCGGCTCCGCGAAGGTGCGGCCCGCCGTGCTGCGCAACATGGGGGGAGGGGCGCTCGCGATGGCGGTGACGTACGGGGCGGGCGCGTTGCTCGGGGCGGTCGGTGTCTGAGTATCCGTGCGTGTTTGAGCGTCCGCTTTTGGCGGGGATCGCCAACATCCACTTCTTTACCGCTGGTAATACTTGTCGGTAACTACGTCTAGCGGCGGCCGACGACGGGCCCTTACGGTGCACGCATGCCGCCGAACCTGCCCGATGTCGTGCTGTGGTCCATACCTGCCTTCGTGCTGCTCACCGTCGTGGAGATCGTGAGCGTGCGGATCCATCCCGACGAGGACGAAGCCGGGTACGAGACGAAGGACGCCGCCACCTCCATCACCATGGGGCTCGGCAGTCTCGTCTTCGACCTCCTGTGGAAGATCCCCATCGTCGCGATCTACACGGCGGTGTACGCGCTGACGCCGCTGCACATCCCCGTCCTGTGGTGGACGATCCCGCTGATGCTGCTCGCGCAGGACTTCTTCTACTACTGGTCGCACCGCGGGCACCACGTCATCCGCATCCTGTGGGCCTGCCACGTCGTGCACCACTCCAGCCGCAAGTTCAACCTCACGACGGCGCTGCGCCAGCCCTGGACGAGCCTGACCGTCTGGCCGTTCTACGTTCCGCTGATCGCACTCGGCGTGCACCCGGCGGCGCTCGCGTTCTGCTCGTCGGCGAACCTCGTCTACCAGTTCTGGATCCACACCGAGCGCATCGACAAGCTGCCGCGCCCCTTCGAGTTCGTCTTCAACACCCCCTCCCACCACCGCGTCCACCACGCGTCCCAGGGCGGCTACCTGGACCGCAACTTCGGCGGCATCCTGATCATCTGGGACCGCTTGTTCGGCTCCTGGGTGGCGGAGACGGACCGTCCGGTCTACGGCCTCACGAAGAACATCGCCACGTACAACCCGCTGCGGGTGGCCACCCACGAGTACGTGGCGATAGCCAAGGACATCCGCAGGGCGACGAGCTGGCGCGAGCGGGGCGGAAGGCTGTTCCGGGGCCCGGGCTGGCAACCGCAGGCACCAGCGGCACCACAACCGGCACCGGAGGCAGTGACGGAGCCGGTGACGGAGAGCGCGGCGTGACAGAGGCGTCCACCAGGGCAAGGCTGCTCCTCGCTGCCTTCGCCCTCGCCGCGCTGGGCGACCTGACCGCACTCCTGGCAGGCTCGGACACCGCCCACACCATCTTCAAGCCCCTGCTCATGCCCCTCCTCGCGGGCTGCGTACTGGCGGTCAGAGGCCCGCGCCTGCTGATCGCCGCGCTCCTCTTCGGCTGGGGAGGCGACACCCTCCTCCTGCTCGACGCCGACCCCGCGTTCCTCGCCGGAATGGGCTCCTTCGCCGCGGGCCACGTCTGCTACCTCACCCTCTTCAAGCGCCACGGAAGTCCGCGCGCGCGTGGAGGGTGGCTGGTGGCCGCGTACGCCACCGCCCTGATCGTCACGGTCGTGCTCCTGTGGCCGGACCTCCCCGCGGACATGCGCGGCCCGGTGGCGGGCTACAGCCTCCTGCTCACCGCGATGGCATGGGCCGCCGGCAGGACGGGCCTCACGACGGCCGTGGGCGGCGCGCTGTTCCTCCTGTCGGACACCCTCATCGCGACCGGCATCGCCGAGTGGCCGCAGGCCCCCCGCCCCGACTTCTGGATCATGCTGACCTACATCGCCGCCCAGTTCCTGCTGGCCCGCGGCGTACTGGCGGCGGCGCAGTCCGGGCAGCCCGCGCGCCTCACCAGCGAATCGGCAGCGGCAACGCGGTCAGGAGCGCTGACACCGCCACCACGGCCCCCAGGGCGATGACCTCCCAGCGGGCGGGCGCGTACGCGGACGTGCGGTCGGCGGCCCTGCTCAACCGCAGGCGCGCGAGCAGCGCGAGGACGGCCACGGCCACCACGAGGAGCACCTTGGCGAGCAGCGTGCGCCCGTAGGCCGTGTCCGTCAGCTGGTCGAGGACCGTGCTCGGCGGCATCCGCCGCAGCGTGCTGCACACCCCCGTCACGGTGATCGCGGCGAACAGAACGGCCGCCACGCGCGCGTAGAGCCCCAGTACCGCAGCGCCCGCTTCCGGAGCCGACGTGCGCCACAGCCGGAGCATGCGAAGGACCTGGAGCAGGCCGCCCGCCCACAGCACCCCGCAGGTCAGATGCACCAGCGTCAGGCCGGTGCCGATGAGCGGGGAGTCCTCGGCCGGAGGGTGGGCCCGCAGCGCCTCCGCGACGATCACCGCGGCGAGCGGAAGGGCGGCAGTGG
The DNA here is from genome assembly GCF_050270335.1 of Streptomyces sp. NPDC059900. Classification (NCBI taxonomy): domain Bacteria; kingdom Bacillati; phylum Actinomycetota; class Actinomycetes; order Kitasatosporales; family Streptomycetaceae; genus Streptomyces; species Streptomyces sp. NPDC059900. The sequence goes on along the minus strand of NZ_JBNNJZ010000251.1, from coordinate 1,171 downwards.
AGGGGCGGCGCGAGCGCGCGCACAGCAGCGCCACGATGAAGGCGTTGACTTCGAGGAGCGCGAGCCTGCCGTCCCGCGAGGCGTACAGACCGCCGATGTCCATGTCGGACAGCTGATGCGGCACGAGGTTGCCGGTGGCCACCACCGAAGCCAGGCCGAGCGAGGCGACGAGGCCCGCGCCCGCCGCGTATGCCGCCCAGCTCCGCGGCTCCCGCTCCAGCGGCGCCCCCGGCACCCGGCGGGCCAGGCGTATCGCGTACACCTCGCCCAACTGCACGCACAGCGCGGCGAACAGAACCGTCCGCAGGAAAGTGATCCCGGCGGTACCGGGCGCCTCGGCCTCACCGGTGCCCTCAAGCGCCGCCGAGGGGCCCAGGAGCGGGACGGCGGCGGCGACGGCCACCAGGATCAGCACGGCGACGGCATGACCCGTCGCGGGGCGGCGTGCGGCGCGGTGCGAGGCGCGGGTCGCGGCGGCTGCCGCGTCGGCCGGGGCTTCGCCACCGGGGTCGGCGGACGGTTGTATGGAGCTCACTACAAGATCTTCACCAGGCACCCCCTAAACGGGCAAGTCCTGGCAAACAACTGGCGGATTCCCATTCCGCCCGGCAGGCCACTTACGCCGCGGCGCCCGCGTCCGCCTCACCCCGGGTGGCCGCCGACCACCACAGCCTGATCGATTCCTGCGGCTCCGAGGGCCGCAGCTCCCATCCCCGGGCGGCAGCGGTCTCCACCACGTAATGGCCGCCCGCACCGCGGTAGTTGCGCCAGGGGATCTCGCACTCGACGGGCGGGGCCGGCTTCTTCGGCTTCTTGGGGGCGGACGCCTGAGCCGTCCAACGGCCCACGACCTTGTCGACGCGCGCGCGGTAGTACGCCGTGTCCCCCTCGTGGCGCAGCTCCGGCCAGGTCACGCACCAGCCCGGCATCCGGAGAAGCTCCAGCATGCCGTCCGCCAGGGCGTTCAGCTTCCGCTCGCCCGAGTCGCTGACCGCCTCGACGATCTCCGAGAGGAACAGGACCACGATGACCCCGGCCATCACCACCGCCGCGAGCGCGATCCAGAACGGTACGTACACGATCATGCCGGTGAAACCGAGCACCAGCTGCCACCGGGGGCGGACGGGCCAAGCCACCCAGTGCTCCGTACCGGCCTGGACGAACCGGGAGT
>NZ_JBNNJZ010000250.1:0-11490 GCF_050270335.1 Streptomyces sp. NPDC059900 | reverse complement strand
ACGGTGCACGTGGTACTGGTTCTGCACCGCGACGACCGGCGCGATGCTCCGCGCCTCGTCGAGCTGGGCCACGTCGACGTTGCTGACGCCCAGATGACGGATCAGCCCCTCCTCGCGCAGCTGTGCCAGCGCCGCGAACCGGTCGGCGACGCTCTCGCCGCCCGGCTCGCTCATGCCCCCGACCCGCAGGTAGACGAGTTCGAGCCGATCGAGACCGAGGGCGCGCAGATCCTCGGTCACCAGATCGCGCAGCTGCTCGGGGCCGGCCTGGCGGGTGGGCATGCCGTCGGGTCCGCGCAGCGGGCCGACCTTGGTGGCGATCAGCAGCTCGGCCGCGTACGGCGCGAGCGCCTTGTGGATCAGCTCGTTGGCGCGAACATCGTCCCGCTCGTAGAAACCGGCCGTATCGATGTGGTCGACGCCCGCCTCGACGGCCTGCCGCAGCACCGCGATGCCGGTCTGCGGATCGCGGGCCGGACCGGAGAAGGTACCGGCGGGCAGCCGCATCGCGCCGAAGCCGAGACGGTTGACGGGACGGTCGCCGCCGAGCATGAACTGGCCGCTCGCAGCGGCCGTGATCTGTGCGGTCATGCACCTACCCTCACCCCGCAGTGGCCGCTCGGAGACCAGATGGCAACGTGTTGCCACGCCTGTGCGCGAGACTGGGAGCGTGACCGAACAAACCACGCTGACGGTGCTCGGCGAGAGGGAACTGGCCGCGCGGACCGCGACGCTCTTCGGCGAGACGACGCGGGAGTTCTTCTGCGCCGCCAACGACCTGCACACCTGGGCCCGGCCCGAGGCCAGAAAAGCGATGGTGCGCCGCCTTCGCCCCCGCGCCGCCGAGGGCGTGGTCGTACGCAAGCTCTACACGCCCGCCGTGCTGGCCGAAGAGGAACAGCGGTCGCACCTGTTCGATGTCGCCGAAGCGGGCGGACAGGTGCGCGTGCGCGCCGCGAGCCTGCCGCACGAGACGATCATCATCGACCGCCGGATCATGATCCTGGCCGGCCGCAACGGAGCACACGGCCGCGAATTCACCATCACCACCGCACCGGCTCTCGTCGCCGGCGTGTATGCCCTGATGTGCGCGACCTGGGACGCGGGAACCCCGCTCACGGACTACCTGCGGCGCGACGGCGACAGCGAGGGCCTGGACGCCGACTCGCTGACCGTGCTGCAGGCGCTCGCGGCCGGACTCACCGATGCCGCCGGGGCGCGCCGCGTCGGCATGTCCGTGCGCACCTACCGCAGGCGGGTCGCCGAGCTGATGACCACGCTGGAGGCCGGCTCACGCTTCCAGGCCGGCGTCAACGCGAGCCGGCGCGGCCTGACCGGCAGCTGAGCCGCCGGAGCTGCCCGGGGAACCTTCAGGGCCGGGTGGCTTCCGCGGCGATGCCCGCCGCCCGCAGTTTCCTGGCCAGGAGTTCCATCTCGGGCAGCGTTCCCGAGTAGTCGCCGTCCAGTACGCGGCCCAGCACAGCCTTGGCGTGCACCAGGTCGACGCCGAGTTCAGCCCGCAGCACCCGCATGATCACGACCCTCTTCGCCGAAGGACCGACCACCCGCAGGGTCGCCGCGCCGTGCTCTGCGATCAGCTGAGCCCACCGCTCGCTCGGCATGTCCCCGAAACACACGGCGAACGCGACCCCGCAGGCGGCGCAACTCGCCGTGACGTCCCACTCCAAGGAGCTGTGCACGAGAGCCTGCACACCCCAGCACTCCAGCTCGCCACCGCAGTCCCGACACTCCGCGACATATCGGACGGACTCGCAGACGATCGGCTCCATCCCCACCACCCCCAACCGGCACGAGGCTATGCCACAGGCCCAGTTGAGCGCCCCGCGTCCCGTGCCGCGGCGGGTGACCGGGACCGTCACCCGGCCGCCGGGCTGGCTACCGCTTCCACCCGCTGACCCGCCTCTACGCCCTGCGAGCCTCCCTCAACAGCACTACGCGTCCCAGTAGTTGAGCGGCGCCGAGCCCACGCTGTGACCGCGTCGGTCAAGGACGCGCCCCGCGTGCTTGACCGTGCGCAGCACCACCGCGCGCTCGGTGATCCGCAGATCCAGGTGCGCCAGGCGGCTGTTGAGCAGCGCCTCGGTGGTGTGGACCTCGGCGAGGGACGGCAGCCAGATGTCGAGCATGAGATTGTGCGCGCCCGCCGTGATGCTGCACATGCGCAGGCCGGGCAGGGTACGCAGCGCGCTCACCGTCTCCTCGAGATGCTGCGCGGGCACCGAGCCGAAGTAGACGACCGAGACGGGGAAGCCGGTCAGCGGCCGGGCCAGGGCGCAGCGCAGCGAGAGTCGCCCGGTGCCGGTCAGGACGCGCAGCCGGCGCCGGACGGTCGCGGCGGAGGCGCCCACGCGCTCGGCCAGGTCCGTCAGGGGCATCCGGCCGTCGATGCCCAGGGCGAGGGCGATGCGGCGGTCCAGGGGTCGCAGCGGTTCGTCGGGCAGCGCGGGGCGTTCCACGGTGAGCGCGGCGCGCTGGTGGCGGGTGAGGCTGCGCAGCCGCCAGGAGGCGCCCTCGAAGGGTGCGGCGGTGATGACATGGCTGCGTACGGCGCGCACTCCGGGCAGCTGCGACACCCGCTCGCCGGCGAGCCGGGCCAGGCCGTCGAGGTCGGCGGCGGCGACGATCGCGAGCATGTCGCGCTCGCCCGAGGTCTGCTTGAGGCTCAGCACCTGGGGGTCGCGGGCGAGCTGCCCGATGGTGTCCTCGCTCAGCCGCCCGCCCGTGTCGATCTCGACCTGGGCGTAGACACCCTCGTCGTGGCCGGGCGAGAGATAGCCGTCGACCCAGGCCACGCCCGCGTGCACCATGCGCTCCCAGCGCCGGGCGACCGTCACCGCGTCGACCTCAAGGACCTCGCCCATCCGCACCCAGGGCACCCGTGGCTGGATCTGCAGCGCATGGACGATGGCCAGATCCAGCTCGTCCAGGGCGGGTGTTCGTTGCGTGTCCGTCAAAGGTGCCGAATCCTGCGTCGAGGGCGTTGTGATGATGGATTCCGGCGATTTTACACAGGTGTCATCCCTGATACCGAGGATCGTCGGCCATGAGCCACGCACAGTTCTCCTCCCTGCGCATCATCCGGGCCCGCCTTGTCGACGGCACCGGAGCGGCCCCCGTGACCGACTCCGTCATCGACATCGACGACGACGGCACCATCGCCTACGCCGGAGCGGCCGCCACGGCACCCGAGGCGCCCGCCAGGGCCCGGACCGTGGACGCCGCGGGCCGCACGGTCCTGCCGGGCTTCATCGACACCCACGTCCACCTCGCCATCGAATCGCCCCGGCAGATGGTGCGCCGCCACGAGAGCGACCCGACGCTGGAGACCTTCCGCACCGCCGAGCGGCTGCGCATCACCCTGGAGGCGGGCATCACCACCGCCCGTGACCTGGGCGGTCTGCAGGCCGGCTACCGGGACGCGGTCGCCGCGGGCCTGACGGCCGGACCCCGCCTGCACACGGCGGTGCGCATCCTCAGCCACACCGGCGGCCACGCCGACTTCCACTCGGAGTGCGGCTTCGACCCCTCCGCCGGGGTCGGCGAGATCGCCGACACCCCCGACGAGGTCCGCGTCGCTGTGCGCCGCCTGCTGCGCTCCGGCGCCGACGTGATCAAGCTGTGCGCGACCGGCGGCATGAGCAGCCCCTACGACCAGCCCGACGACGAGGGCCTGACCGTCGAGGAGATCCGTACGGTCGTCGACGAGGTGGCCCGGCACGGCGGCCGCCCCGTGGCCGCCCACGCCCAGGGCACCGCGGGCATCCTCAACGCGATCCGCGGCGGCGTCAGCAGCGTCGAGCACGGCTACGGCCTCACCGCGCAGGCCCGTGAACTCGCCGGAGAGCAGGGCACGTTCGTGGTGCCGACCCTCTCCACGGTGTTCGACGGCATCGACCGCTCGACCATGGAGCCCTTCCACTACGAGAAAAAGGTCCGCTGGTCCGGCATCACCCGCGAGAACATCGCCGCCGCCATCGCCGACGGCGTGCGCATCGCCATGGGCACCGATGCGGCGATGGTGCCGCACGGTCGCAACCTGCGCGAGCTCTCCCACCTGGTGTCCCTGGGCATGACCCCGTCCCGGGCCATCGAGACGGGCACCCGCCACGCCGCCGAACTCCTCGGACTCTCCGCCCAGATCGGCACCCTGGAGCCGGGCAAGCACGGCGACCTGGTGATGTGCGAGGGCGACCCGCTCGCGGACATCTCCGTGCTGTCCGACCCGGCCCGCATCGTGCTCGTCGCCCAGCGCGGCGCCGTACGCAAGGACACCCTCGGCCTCGCCCGGACCGCCCCCGCGGCCGACGGCGCGCCAGCGGACGGAGTCGTCGGATGAGCCCCTCGGCCACCACCGCGAAGACCCCGGCGGGCGGACCGCCCAAGCCCTCCGCGCTCGACAAGGTCATGAGCGGCATCGAGCGCGCGGGCAACAAGCTGCCGCACCCGGTGCTGCTCTTCCTCGGCCTGTTCGTGATCATCGGCACGGTCTCGACGGTCTTCGCCGCCACCGGCACCACCGTCACCGTGCCCGGCGAGGACGAAACCCTCGCGGTCAAGGGACTGTTCACCGGCGAGGGCGTGCGCTGGCTGCTAGAGAACTTCATCCCGAACTTCACCGGCTTCCCCTCCCTGGGCACCGTCCTGCTGATGATGGCCGCGGTCGGCGTGGCCGAGAAGACGGGCCTGCTCGAGACGGCCGTCCGCGCCTCCATCGCCAGGGCCCCGCGGCGGCTGCTGCCCTACCTGGTCGCCTTCGTGGCCTGCCAGGCGCACCTGATGAGCGACGTGGCGATCCTGGTGATCCCGCCGCTGGCCGCGCTGGCCTTCAAGAACGCGGGGCGCAACCCGATCGCGGGCCTCATCGGCGGCTTCGCCTGCACCTGCGCGGGCTATGCGGCGGGCTTCTCGATCGGCGCGCTCGACGCGCTCTACACCGGCATCACCCACCAGGCCGCCGCGGTCGTGCCGGGCGGCGAGAGCGCCCCCACGCACATCCTGATCAACTACTTCTACACGGCCGCGGCCAGCTGCGTACTCGCCCTGATCGGCGGCTTCCTGATCTCCCGGGTGCTCGAACCCCGGCTGCCCCAGCCGGACCCGGACGCCGAGGCGGAGGAGGGGGAGGAGGAGGCCGGAACCGAGACCGGAGCGACCGCGGATCCTGCCGCCGCCCGCCCCTCCGTCACCGTCACCGCCCGGCAGCGCACCGGCCTGCTGCGCTCGGGCCTGGCCGTGCTGCTGTACGCGGCCGTCGTGGTCGTCTGCTGGCTGCTGCCGGGCTCCCCGCTGCGCGGCGAGGGCGGCGCGCTGGTGCCCTCACCGGTCCTGGACGGCATCGTGCCGCTGCTGTTCGTCGCCTTCGTGCTGGCCGGTGTCGTCTACGGCCGCACCGTGGGCACGCTCAAGCGGGCCGAGGACGCGCCCCGCATGATGGCCGAGTCGATCACCGGAATGTCCGGGTACATCGTCCTCATCCTGGTGATCTCCCAGGTCATCGGCGTGTTCGACTGGTCCAACGTCGGCACCCTGCTCGCGGTCAACGGCGCCAACCTCCTGGAGTCCGCAGGCCTGACCGGCTTCACGGGCCTGGTCCTGTTCGTCCTCCTGGTCTGCGTCCTGAACCTGTTCGTCACCTCGGGCTCGGCCCTGTGGTCCCTGGTCGCGCCCGTCTTCGTGCCGGCGTTCCTGCTCCTGGGCATGGAACCGGCCGTCACACAGGCGGCGTTCCGGATCGGCGACTCCGCGACCCAGATGATCACGCCGCTCAATCCGTACGTCTTCCTGATGCTGACGATCCTGCGCCGCTACGAACCCGGCGCGCAGCTCGGCACGGTCCTCTCCCGCCTCTCGGTGTTCGTGATCCCGTTCCTGATCGCCTGGCTCGCGGTCCTCGGCCTCTTCTACGGCTTTGGCCTGCCGCTGGGCCCCGGCGCGGACATCCACCGCTGATCCCGTGCCTCGGCAGGGTGTTGGGCCGGCTCGGCGCGCTACTCGGCCGAGCCGGCGGCAGCGGCTCTACGGCTGCGGAAGGCCGCCACGCGTGTGCGGTTCTGGCAGGTCACCGAGCAGAACCGGCGCCGGCCGCCGGGGGACTGGTCGATATAGACGTCGGCGCAGTGGCCTCCGGTGCAGATGCCGATGCGCGCGAAGCCATGGTCGGCGAGGTACTGGCGCAGGGTGATCGCCGCCGCCGCGGCCAGGGCGTGATCGGCGCCGTCGACGCACCATGCGGCGCGCAGCGTGCCCGCGGCCCCGGCGTCCATGACGGGGCGGACCCCGCAGTCGGACAGCAGGCGCGTCAGAGCCTGCGCGCACTGCTCGCCGTCCGCGGCGGAGAACACCGCGTGCAGGAGGTCTGCCGCGTCGGTGAGCGCTTTCGGGGTCAGTGCGGCGCTGGCGCGCGCGGGCAGGCCGAGCCGCTCCGCGATGTCGGCGACGGGCCGGTGGGGGGCGTCCCCCCGGCCGTCCTCCCGGCGCGGCAGCGTGCCCCATCCGTTGACGAGCTCCGTCAGCGCATCGAGGGGGATCTCCGTGAATGTGACTGCCATAGGCCTCAGCGTAACGCGTTGGGGCCTCCTTTTGCGTTGCAGCGTCCGCATCGAGTGCGTAACGTAATGAGGCAGCCGTAAGCGTTACGACATCCGGATGCGGGAGGCTGACATGCTGGACCTCGCTCTGCTCCCGGGCTACCTGGCGGCGGTCGCGGTCATCACCGTCGCTCCGGGGCCTGACGCCGCGTACATCGTGGCCGTGGCCCTGGAGCGCGGCCCGCGCGCCGGCCTGGTCTCCGCGGCGGGCATGGCCCTGGGGGTGGTCGTGCACGTGACGGCCGCCGCCCTGGGCCTCGCCGTCCTGCTGCGCTCGACCCCCGTGGCGCTGATGGTGGTGGAGCTGGTCGGCGGCCTCTACCTCGGCTGGCTGGCGGTGACCGCGATCCGCACGGCCGGGAAGGCGCCGGCAGAGGCTCCCGTGGCGCCGCCCGCGCGTCAGGTCCTGCGCCGGGCCGTCCTCACCGACCTGCTCAACCCCAAGACCGTGCTCTTCTTCGCCGCATTCCTGCCGCGGTTCACCAGCCCCGAACGCGGCCCGCTCTGGCTCCAGTTGCTCGCCCTCGGGCTGATCTTCCTGATGATGGGGCTCGTCTGGGACAGCGCCATCGGCCTGTGTGCCGGCCTGCTGGGCAAGGGGCTGATGCGCGGCCACCGCACGGCAGTCGCGGTGAACCTGCTCGCCGGAGCCACCTTCGCCGTTCTCGCGGCGCTGCTGCTGATGGACGCGCGCACCGCCGTCATGGCGTGACGCGGGCGGTCGCTGACACCCCCACTACTCAGTGGTACCGTATAGTGGTACTCGGTACTACGCAGTACCGATCAGGCCGGAGAGGACCGCGATGGACGACCTGACGGAGATGCTGAAGGGCACGCTCGAAGGGTGCGTGCTCGAAATCATCGGCAGCGAGGAAACCTACGGGTACGCCATCACCCGTCAGTTGAACGAACTCGGCTTCGGTGACGTCGTCGAGGGGACGGTGTACACCATCCTGCTGCGGCTGGAGCGGAACAAACTCGTCCAGGTGACGAAGCGGCCGTCCGGGGTGGGCCCGCCGCGCAAGTTCTACGCCCTCAATGACGCGGGGCGCGAGGAACTCGCCAAGTTCTGGGCGAAATGGCAGTACGTCTCAACACGCATCGACAGGCTCAGAGAGGGCGGGAGATGAACTTCTGGGAGAAGGTCACAGGCAGCGATCTCACCAGGGACTGGAAGGCGTTCGAAGCCCGGGCCGCGGTCCTGCCGGACGAATACCGGGCGGCGTGGGAACAGATCAAGGCCCACCTCTTTCCCCACGGGGACTTCACCGGCCGCAACCTGATGCCGATCCTCGACGCGGCCCTGGGGCTGCTCGAACAGACGGCGGCGGACGGGCAGAGCGTGCGCGAAGTGCTCGGCGACGACATCCCGGGCTTCTGTGCGGCGCTGGCCGGCGGCGAAGGGGCCCGGACCTACCGCGACCAGTGGCGCGAGCAGTTGAACAGGAACGTCGCCAGGAAACTGAACCGGCTGGGAGGCTGACGTGGGCATCCAGGACATCATCGAGGGCAAGAAGCAGTGGCGGGCGCACGTGGCCCGGGTCAAGACACTGCCTCCGGACTACCAGATCGTCTACAAGGAGATGCAGAAGTACCTGTTCAAGGTGGGCCCGGTCGACCTCCCCGACGGCCCCCTGCTGCCCGGGATCGTCGACTTCTTCGAGGAGGGCGCGGCCTCCGGCAAGGGCGTCGTGGAACTCATCGGCACGGACGTCGCCGCGTTCTGCGACGGACTGATCGGGGACTCGCGCACCTACGCGGACATCTACCAGGAGTCCCTCACCGGTGAATCCGGCACGGCCGGGAAGTAACACCCGCCGCAGTCACTCGATCCGGGCTGCTCCGGGCTCGGTTGTCGCGACTTCCCTGCGTACTGTCATCCCGTGCCAGCCTCGCCCCTGCATCACGTCGCCGTCCTCGTGCTCGAAGGCGCCAAGCCGCTCGATGTCGGCATCCCTGCCCAGGTGTTCACGACCCGCGCGAGCATGCCCTACGAGGTGCGGGTGTGCGGCGCGGCGCCCGGCCCCGTGACCGGCGGCGACGGTCTGTCGTACTACGTGGACCACGGCCTGGACGCGCTGGCGTGGGCCGACATCGTCTTCGTGCCCGGTTACCGGTTCCCGGACCGCGACGACCCGCCGCAGGCCGTCGTCGATGCGCTGATCGCAGCCCACCAGCGGGGCGCGCGGCTCGCCGCCATCTCCACGGGCGCCTTCGCGCTCGCCGCCACGGGCCTGCTCGACGGCAGGCGCGCCACGACACACTGGCACTACACACGGGCGCTCGCGGCCAGGCATCCGCTCGTCCAGGTCGACGAGAACGTGCTGTTCGTCGACGAGGGCAGCGTCCTCACCTCCGCCGGCGCAGCCTCCGGCATCGACCTGTGCCTGCACATCCTGCGCGGCGACCTCGGAGTAGCCGCGTCCAACCACGCGGCCCGGCGCCTCGTCGCCGCCCCCTACCGCAGCGGCGGCCAGGCCCAGTACGTGCCCCGTAGCGTCCCCGAACCGCTCGGCGAGCGGTTCGCCGCCACCCGCGAGTGGGCCCTGCACCGGCTTGGGGAGCCCCTCACGCTCGACATACTGGCCCGCCGGGCCGGGGTCTCGCCGCGCACCTTCTCCCGGCGCTTCGTCGAGGAGACCGGCTACACGCCGATGCAGTGGGTGATGCGCGCCCGCATCGACCTGGCCCGCGAACTGCTCGAACGCTCGCAGCACAGCGTCGAACAGATCGCCGCCGAGATCGGGCTCGGCACCGGCGCGAACCTGCGCCTGCACTTCCAGCGCATCCTGGGCACCACACCCAGCGAGTACCGGCGCACCTTCACCAGGGGCGAGTGACCGGGGGGAGTGACCCGCCCGGCACCGCGCGGCGAAAGGGGGCGGGGGATGGCGGGATCCTTTTGAACCATGGCGATCGTGCCACTGTCAGCGGCGCACGCCGCGAGCGAGCCTGGTGGCGACGGGAAGGGACCCCACTCATGACTCGCATCGCCATCAATGGATTCGGCCGCATCGGACGCAACGTGCTGCGCGCGCTCCTGGAACGCGACAGCACCCTGGAGATCGTCGCGGTCAACGACCTGACGGAACCCGCCACGCTCGCCCGGCTCCTCGCCTACGACAGCACGGCCGGCCGGCTCGGACGCCCGGTCACCTCGGACGGTGACGCCCTCGTCGTCGACGGCCGCCGGATCACGGTGCTCGCCGAGCGCGAACCGGCGCAGCTGCCGTGGGCCAAGCTCGACGTCGACATCGTGCTCGAGGCCACCGGCCGCTTCACCGCGGCCAAGGCCGCCCGCGCCCACCTCGACGCGGGCGCGAAGAAGGTACTCGTCAGCGCGCCGTCGGACGGCGCCGACGTCACGCTCGCGTACGGCGTCAACACCGACGCGTACGACCCGGCCGCGCACACGGTCGTCTCGAACGCCTCGTGCACGACCAACGCCCTTGCCCCGCTGGCCAAGGTGCTCGACGACCTCGCCGGCATCGAGCACGGCTTCATGACGACGGTGCACGCCTACACGCAGGAGCAGAACCTGCAGGACGGTCCGCACCGCGACGCCCGCCGCGCCCGCGCCGCAGGCGTCAACATCGTGCCGACCACGACCGGCGCAGCCAAGGCGATCGGCCTGGTGCTGCCGAACCTCGACGGCAAGCTGTCGGGCGACTCGATCCGCGTGCCGGTCCCGGTGGGCTCGATCGTCGAACTCAACACGACCGTCGCCCGCGACGTGACACGCGAGGACGTCCTGGCGGCCTACCGCACCGCGGCACAGGGCCCGCTGGCTGGCGTACTGGAGTACTCGGAAGACCCGCTCGTTTCGTCGGACATCACGGGCAACCCCGCCTCGGCGATCTTCGACTCGGCACTCACCCGCGTCGACGGCCGCCACGTCAAGGTGGTCGCCTGGTACGACAACGAATGGGGCTTCTCGAACCGCGTGATCGACACGCTCGAACTGCTCGCCACCGGCTGACCGGCCACCGGGGCGGTCAGCCTGCCGGGGCCGCGCCGCCCGGCGCGGCCCCGCATACGGCCGATCTCAGGCGTTCACGGGATACCGAGCCTTCACGGGATTCGAGCCTTCACGGGATATCGAGCAGGATCTTCCCGACCAGCCCCGCTTCAAGCGCGGCGTGCGCGTCCGCGGTGTGCTCCAGAGCGAAGCGGTGAAGCGGCAGTCCGCCCTCCTCGCCCACGCGCAGCGCGCCCGCGTCCACGGCTGCGGCGACATCGGTGACCGCCTGCTGCTTCGCCGCGGTCGGCACGGTGTAGACGAAGACGCTCTGCCAGCGCAGGTTCACCGAAAGCGAGGTGAGCACCGGGATCGTCAGCTGCTCGTCCTCGCCGCCCGAGTAGTAGGCCACCACGGCCCCTTGGGCGGCCACCGCGCGGCCTTGGCAGGGCTGCTGACCGTGGTGATCACACAGGCTCCGGCCCAGCGGGCGAGCTGGACGGCCGCGTTGCCGGCCGCACCGGCGCCGCCCGCCACCAGGACGGTCGTGCCCTGCAGGGTGCCGGGTGCGATGAGCCCGGGACCGCCGTCGTGAACGGTCAGCGCATGGTGGGCGGTCAGGGCCGGGACGCCCAGGGCGGCGCCGATGTCGAACGGGGCGTGTGCGGGCAGGGCGACGGCCTGCCGGTCGGGGACGAGCGTGTACTGCTGTGCCGTTCCCCGGGGCCGCTCGCGGGCGGCCTCCCAGATCCACACCCGCTGCCCGACCCGTGCGGGGTCGACCTGCGGACCCACGGCGTCGATCACTCCGGCGCCGTCCTGGTGGGGCACCTGCTCGACCATGCCCGCAGGCAGCGGGCGCTGCTCACCGATCCTTTGCTTGCCCCGGGAAGCTGACGCACGGGATGCACGCCGGTGCTGCTG
>NZ_JBNNJZ010000249.1:0-11555 GCF_050270335.1 Streptomyces sp. NPDC059900 | reverse complement strand
CGGTGCCAGGACGCGGCGACGCATCAGCCCCACCGTCGGCAGGACCTGCGGAGTTCTCAAGTCCGCATCTCTACACCACTACGTGGGACGCGACCGCTAGCCGCCCCGGACGCCCCCGCACCCGCACCCGGCATCGAAAGACCAGGCCACACCCCGGCCAGCGGCACTCAACGCGGCCCGCCCCCACCCCCGCCCGCCAAAGCCGGACGCTAGTCCACCCGCACGCCCACCTGCGCAGCAAACACCGGCGCCAGATCCATCAGCTGCGCCGCACTGATCACCGCCCCCGCCAAGCAGTCGATCCCCCGCAGAATGTCCACCTCCGCCGCATCCCGCAGGTCGACGTCCTTCATGCGGACCCCGCTGAAGTCCGCCCCCTTCAGCACGCAGCCCACGAACTCGACCCGCTCAAGCGACGCCTGCCCGAAGTCCGGCTCCACCAGCACGCAGCCCTCGAAGACGACATCCTTCAGCCGCGCCTTGCGCAGGTTCAGATAGTCCAGCTTCCCGCCCCGCACGACGACCCGCTCCAGCACGCTCCCGTGCAGCTGAACACCCCCGAGCCGCGCGTCCACCACCTCCACGTCCCGCAGCGAGGCTTCCACGAGCTCCGTGCCGACCCCCCGCGGCTCCGTGAGGACCGAGTCCACGAACCGCGCCCGGCTCAGCCGCGTCTCGCTGACGCCGCAGCCCGTCACCGCACAGTCCAGGAACAGCGCTCCCCCGCCGTCCTGCCCCGCCAGATCGAGCCCCCGGAACTCGACCCCGTCGTAATCCCCGTCAGGCGCCAACTCACCCCCGCCGAACTCCCGCAGCGCGGGCAACCGCACCTCGGGCCGCCGCGCCTTCTTCACCGCTGCCGCACTCTGTCCCATCCGCCCATCGTGCACCCACCCACTGACAACGCTGACAACGCCGCCGCACCCCGATGTCACATCCAGGGCACCCCCACCCGTCGTACGAAGTGAGCCTCACGACAAGGCGCCGCCCGACCACGACAGGAGCCAACCCCCATGCCCACCAACCGCAACAACCCCACCACCCACACCACCCGCAGCGCCCACAACACCCAAACCCTGACCATCATCGGCGGCGGCTTCGCCGGCCTGACCGCCGCCATCACCGCCGCGGAATCCGGCGCCCGCGTAACCGTCCACGAGGCCCACCACACCCTCGGCGGCCGAGCCCGCACCGCCGAAGGCGCGTACCGCACGAACGAAGGCCCGCACGCCCTCTACAACGGCGGCCCCCACTGGACCTGGCTCAAGCAGCGCGACCTCATCGGCCCCCTCGCCCCCCTCCCGCCCATCGAAGGCACCCGGCTGCGCCTGCACCACCGGGGCAGGCTCCGCCGTACCCCGCCCGTGGCGATGGTGAAGCTCCTGCGCCGCAAGCCCGAACAGGCCCCGGTGGACGCGGACTTCATGACCTGGGCGACCGGCGAGGTCGGCGAGGAGGGAGCCCGCGCCGCCGCCCACTACATCGCCGTGGCGACGTTCCACCACGACCCCGGCTCCCTCTCCGCCAGGTTCGTCCAGGAGCGCCTGCGCCGCGCCACGAAGCTGCCCCCGGAAGCGCACTACCCGAGCGGCGGCTGGGGCTCGGTCATCGACCGCATGGCGGCCCTCGCCTGGAACCTGGGCGTACGCGTGGAAACGCTTTCCCGCATCGACTCCATCGCCCCGCTCACCGCCAGGGGCCCGGTAGTCGTGGCCACCTCGCTCCCCGCGGCCCGCCGGCTCCTCCAGGACGACACCCTCCACTGGGACAGCGCCCGCACCACCCTGGTCGACCTGGCCCTGAACTCCCGCAGGGGCGACCCCTTCGCGATCTCCGACCTGGACGGGACCGGCTGGATCGAACGGTTCACCACCCAGGACCGCACCCTCGCCCCCGCAGGCCAGGAACTCGTCCAGGGACAGATCCCGCTCTCCCCCGACGAGTCCAAGGCGGACGGCACGGCCCGCGCCGACCACCTGCTCGACCTCGGCTTCCCCGGCTGGCGCGACCGCCTGGTCTGGCGCCGCGACTCCGTCTCCAACGGCCGTACCGGCGCGGTGGACCTGCCCGGCACCACCTGGCGCGACCGCCCGGCGATCGACCGCGGCAACGGCGTGTACCTCGCAGGCGACCAGGTCGCGGCGCCCGGCCTGCTCTCCGAGGTCTCCTTCAACAGCGCCCTGGAGGCGGTGACGCTCGCGATGTCCACAAGGAGGCTTGACCTCAAGTCCGCTTGAGGTACGAGGGTGGCGGTCAGACCACAAAAGACCACCCGGCGCCGAGCATCCAACACCCACCACCCAGCGCCGAGCACCCCGCACCGAGCACCCCAAAGCCCAGGGAGCACCCCATGCACGCCATCCGCCTGCACACCTTCGGCCCCGCCGAGCACCTCTCGTACGAGGAGGCACCGGACCCCGCACCGGCCCCCGGCCAGGTCCGCATCGCGGTGACCGCGGCCGGCGTGCACCTCCTGGACACCGCGGTCCGCGCCGGAATCCAGGGCCCGCTCCCCGAACTCCCCGAACTGCCCACCATCCCCGGCCGCGAGGTGGCGGGCACGGTCGAATCGCTCGGCGAGGGAGTCGACGCCCACTGGCTCGGCAAGCGCGTGGTCGCCCACATCGGCTTCGCCCCCGGCGGCTACGCAGAACTGGTCGTCACGGAGGCCGCCCGCCTGCACGAGATCCCGGAAGCCCTGGACGACGCACAGGCCGTGGCCCTGATCGGCACGGGCCGTACGACGATGGGCATCCTCCAGTTCGCCGAGCTGACCCCGGACTCCGTGGTCGTCATCCCGGCCGCGGCGGGCGGCATCGGCACGCTCCTGGTCCAGTACGCCAAGCACGCGGGAGCCACGGTGATCGGCCTGGCGGGCGGCCCGGAGAAGACGGACCGGGTCAGCGCGAACGGCGCGGACCTCGCCGTCGACTACCGCGACCACAGGAACCCGAACTGGCCGGACGACGTACGCGCGTACCTGACGAAGATCGGAGTCCCCGGCGCGACCGTCGTCTTCGACGGAGTGGGCGGGGCACCCGGCCTCGCCGCCGTGGACCTCCTCGCCCCCGGCGGCAGCCACCTCGTCTTCGGCTGGTCGGGCAAGGGCCCCCACGACGGCGAACCCCTGACCTTCACCGACGAGCAACTCGCGGCCCGCGGCATCACCCAGACCGGCGTACTCGGCCCGGCGATGATGCAGAAGGCGGGCGGCGACAACCCGATCCGCACCCTGGAGCTCGCCGCACTCGCCGAGGCGGCGAAGGGCCACTTCACCCCGGCGGTCCAGCGCTACCCCCTGTCGAAGGCGGCGACGGCCCACGCCGACCTGGAGAACCGCCGCACCACGGGCAAGGTGGTCCTGATCCCCTGATCCCCTGATGCGGCGAACCCCTGCCTCTACTCCGCGACGCCCCCAAGGCCCGCCAACGCCCCGTCCGTCAGCCGGTACACCGTCCACTCGTCCTGCGGCAGCGCACCGAGCGACTTGTAGAAGTTGATCGACGGCTCGTTCCAGTCGAGCACCGACCATTCGAGGCGCTCGTAACCCCGCTCCACACAGATCCGCGCGAGCTCACGCAGCAGCGCCTTGCCGTGCCCGCCGCCGCGCGCCTCGGGACGCACGTACAGGTCCTCCAGGTAGATCCCGTGCACCCCGCGCCACGTGGAGAAGTTCAGGAACCACAGCGCGAACCCGACGACCTCCCCCGAGTCGTCGTCCTGCGCGATGTGCCCGAAGGCGGCGGGCCGCTCCCCGAAGAGCGCTTCGCGCAGCTGCTCCTCGGAGGCCCTGGCCTCGTCGAGAGCCTTCTCGTACTCCGCGAGGTCGCGGACCATGGCGTGGATCAGGGGGACGTCGGCAGGCGTGGCGCTACGAATCATGGCGGCAGAGTACGTCGAACAGGCGCCGCGCATCAGGGCAGCTCGTCACCGCGCATCAGGGCAGCTCGTCACAGCGCATCAGCGCAGGCCGTCACCGCCCCGACAACAACCGCGCGACCTCCAGATCCTCCTCGTCCAGCGGCCGCCCGTCCTCGATCTCCCACAGGGCGTTCTGCAGCACCCGCCCCAGCGTCCATGCCTTCGCCCGCTCCCGGTCGAGCCCGAGGACCTCGCTCATCGCGTCGAACCGCCACAGCACGTCGCCCGCGTCGAAACGGTTGTTGATCGCGGGCCAGAGGTCGAAGCCCGGGTCACCGGCCAGCGGCTTCGGGTCGATGGCGAGCCACGGCTCGCGTTCACCGGCGAGGACGTTCTCGAAGTGCAGGTCCCAGTGCAGAAGCCGGTCGCCGGGCTCCCCCATGACCTCGCGCACCGCGCCCCCGCACCGCTCCACGAGTGCCCGCTGCCCCGGATCGGAGATCGACTTCAGCGCCTGCGGCAGATCGTCGACCATCTCCGCCGCGATGTCCCCGAGCCGCCGCATCCCCGCGGGCGCCGGCACCGCGGTGAGCCGCGCGAGCAACTCGGCGATGACGAGCACCGCCTTGTGCGTGTCCCGCATGGTCGACAACATCCGCCCGGAGTCCAGGCGTTCGAGCAGCATCGTGCCCGTGGCGTCGTCGTGGTCGAGGAGCCGCACCGCCCCGTCGCCGTCCCACACCCGAAGACCGACGGGCTCCCCCTCGGTCTCCTCGTCCAGGAGCTGGAACTTGACCGCGGCGGGCGTGCCGTCCCGCCGCACCACAGGCAGCACGAGCGCGGCCATGCCGTGCATCGAGGGACCGTCGACCGTCAGGTCCCACCGCTCGACGAACTCGGCGACCCGCGCGGGCAGCGCCGCGATGAACGCACGGCCCGGCTCCCCCGCGTACTCGTACTGCGACTCGATCAGCTCGTCCGGAATGCGAATGTCGATCACGTCCGTGACGCTACCGGCGTGGGTGAATCGCCGCATGGGGATTTTCCGGGCCAAGGGGCCCGCGAGGACCACGAGGACTACGAGGGCCGCGAGGACCGCGAAAACAGCGGGCCGGGCCGTCCGCGCCTACATCCGCAGCGCCCCCGGCACATACATCTGGCTCGCGATCCTCTTCGTCACGACCGTCGCCATGCACCACATGTCACCGGAGTTCGAGAACGACTTCCTGCGCCAGCGCTCCACCAACATCCATGAGCTGTCACAGAACCCCGTGCGCGTCCTGGTCTCCAGCGCGTTCTGGACCGACGGCGGCACCTGGCTGTCGTACGCCGTCCTCTACACCGTCTTCCACGCCACCGCCGAACGCTGGCTGGGCACCGCACGCTGGCTCGCGGTGGCCGCGGGCGCGCACGCCGCGGCCACCCTCATCAGCGAAGGCGTCCTCGCGCTCGCGATCCACCACGGCGCCGCACCCACGTCCTCGGCCAAGACCCTGGACGTGGGCGTGAGTTACGCGCTCGCGGGCGTCGTCGCGGTCCTCACCTACTGGGTGCCAAGACCCTGGAGATACGCGTACCTCCTGATCGTCCTCGCCGTGTACGGCACCCCGCTGATCACCGGCAGGACCTTCACCGACCTGGGCCACTTCACGTCGGTCCTGATCGGCCTGGCCTGCTATCCGCTGACCCGGAGCGCCGTACGCCCGGCACCACGCAGGTGGACGGTCAGGAGATCCCGGAGGCCTTGAGCTCCTCGGCGAACATCTCCTGGTCGAACAGCGTCCGGCTGTCCGCCTTCTTTCCGTCGATCACGACGGTCGGCGTGCCCTCCATGCCGTCGTCGGTGAAGGCCTGCATCGCCTCGCCGACCCAGTTCTTGTACGTGCCCTTCCGCACCGCCTTGTCGAACTCGGCGCCCCGCAGCCCGTCCACCTTGTCGGCGATCTTCAGCAGGAAGGCGGGCGTGTAGGCGTCGTCGGTCTCGACTTCGGCCTGGTTGGCGAAGACCGCGGCGTGGTACTGCGGGAACTTGCCCGCCTCCACCGAGGCCCGCAGCGCGTTCGCCGCGTTCACCGAGCCGCTGCCGCCGAGGTTCTTGTCGAGGAACGAGGCGAGCGTGTACTGGACCTTCACCTTGCCCTCGGCCACCGGCTTCACCAGGGCCTGCGCACCGGTGTCCTCGAACTTCTTGCAGATCGGGCAGCGCGCGTCCTCGTACAGCTTGACCGTGTGCCCGGCCTTCGGGTCGCCGACCGTGATCACGCCGCCCTTCACCGTGGCGGGCGTCTTCGCGAGCGCGTCGGTACCGGCGGGCGGCGCCTTCGCCTCGGGGCCGCCGGTGGAATCCGACCCGGACCCGCTCGCCGAGGCGGACGCCTTGTCGTCGCTGCCACCGCTCCCGCCCGTGAGGTCCTCGGGCCCGCAGGCGGCTGCGCCCCCGGCGAGAAGTGCGGCGGCGGCCACCGCGGTGACGATGCGCCCGGCCTTGCGTACGGCCATCTGAACAGTCCTCCATGATCGAGGCACATGGCACTTCGCCACGCACCGGATCAACGTATCGGACCCCCCACCCCGAACCCGTACGCCACGACCCTCCCCAAAGCCCCCACCAGCGCAGTAACGTCCGGCACATGAGCAGCACGATCAACGGCGGCATCTCGTACTGGTATGCGGACCACGGCACCCCGGCCCCCCGTGAACCCCTGCCGGGCGACGAGAGTGCCGACGTCTGCATAGTCGGCGGCGGCTACACGGGCCTGTGGACCGCGTACTACCTGAAGAAGGCCGCGCCCTTCCTCCGCATCACCGTCCTGGAACAGAAGTTCTGCGGGTACGGAGCCTCCGGCCGCAACGGCGGCTGGCTCTACAACGGCATCGCGGGCCGCGACCGCTACGCCCGCCTGCACGGCAAGGAGGCGGCGACCCGCCTCCAGGAGGCGATGAACGACACGGTCACCGAAGTGATCGAGACGGCGAAGGCGGAAGGGATCGACGCCGACATCCACCACGGCGGCGTACTGGAAATCGCCTACACGCCCGCCCAGTTGGCCCGCCTGAAGGAATTCCACGCCACGGAACTCGCGTACGGCGAGAAGGACCGCACCCTGCACGGCGCACGCGAGACCGCCGACCGCATCCGCGTCGCGGGCGCCGTCGGCTCCACCTGGACCCCGCACGGCGCACGCCTGCACCCGGTGAAACTGGTGAAGGGCCTGGCGACGGCGGTCGAGGCCCTGGGCGTCACGATCCACGAGTCGACGCCCGTCACCGAGATCAAGCCGAAGCACGCGATCACCCCGTACGGCACGGTGCGCGCCCCCTACATCCTGCGCTGCACGGAGGGCTTCACGGCATCCCTCAAGGGCCAGCGCCGCACCTGGCTCCCCATGAACTCCTCCATGATCGCGACAGAACCCCTGTCGTCCGACCAATGGGAATCGATCGGCTGGGAGGGCCGCGAAACCCTCGGCGACATGGCGCACGCGTACATGTACGCCCAACGCACGTCGGACGGCCGCATCGCACTCGGCGGCCGGGGCGTCCCGTACCGCTACGGCTCAAAAACGGACAACGACGGCCGCACGCAACCCGCCACCATCGAGGCCCTGCGCGCCATCCTGACCCGCTTCTTCCCGCAACTGGCCGGAGTCGGGATCGCCCACGCCTGGTCCGGCGTCCTGGGCGTCCCCCGCGACTGGTGCGCCACGGTCACCCTGGACCGCGCGACGGGCCTCGGCTGGGCGGGCGGCTACGTCGGCTCGGGCGTCGCCACCGCCAACCTCGCGGCCCGCACCCTGCGCGACCTGGTCCAACAGGACTCGGGCCAAGCAGGCCCCACCGACCTCACGACCCTCCCCTGGGTCAACCACAAGGTCCGCAAGTGGGAACCAGAACCCTTCCGCTGGCTCGGCGTCCACGGCATGTACGCCACCTACAACACAGCCGACCGCCGCGAACTGACCACCAACACGGCAACATCCTCCCGCCTGTCCCAATGGGCGGACAAGATCGCGGGCCGCCACTGACCGTACGAAGCCCCGCCGCGGGGGCCCGGGCCATCACGTGACCACGCCCCGGGCCCCCGCCCCGCGCCGCTACTCGACGTCGATCCCGAACTCCCGGACCAGCGACTCCAGTCCACCCGCGTAGCCCTTCCCGCCCACCACGAATCTCCAGTCACCGCCCGTCCGCCGCCTGAACGAGCCCAGGACCAGCGCCGTCTCACCCGGTTTGCCGTCCGACACCGGAACCTGATCCAACTCCTCGCCCTCCGCATCCCGCAGACGAATGCCGGCACGGGTGAATTCACCGAGATCAGCTTCCGGATCAGCCTCCGGGTCCACCGCGGCCACCAGCACCAGACGGTCGGCCTCCTCGGGCAACTCGTCGAACGCCACCCGGATCGCGGCCCGGTCCCCGGCGAATTCACCCAGCATCCGGACCGAGCCGTCCGGCGTCTGGACATTGTTGTAGAAGACGAAGTGACTGTCGCTGACCACACGGCTCCCCGTGCACACCAGCGCACACACATCCAGGGGCACACGACCGGCCCACGACATGCCCAGGACGTTGTACTCGCCACGCTCGGCGTCAGCCTCTTCGG
Source organism: Streptomyces sp. NPDC059900 (assembly GCF_050270335.1). NCBI lineage: Bacteria > Bacillati > Actinomycetota > Actinomycetes > Kitasatosporales > Streptomycetaceae > Streptomyces > Streptomyces sp. NPDC059900. The sequence continues at coordinate 3,091 of NZ_JBNNJZ010000249.1, read as the reverse complement.
TCTCTTCAGCGGCCCCCCACTGAGGGATCGGCGCCTCGGCCTCCTGACCCAACCGACCGCGCAATCCGCACCGATGCAGCAGATCGACCAACTCCGGACCGGCCACCAACGTCAACGGCTTCCCGTTGGCGAATGCGTATGAACCGGGCCCGAATCCCGAAGTCGTGACCAGCACCCCTTTGTTGGCACCCGCCGCCTGAACAGTTCCGTACAGATCCCGCACGGCACTCGGCGGAACCGTATTGCTGTATCGCTTCACCTGAACAACGATCTTCCCGCCGCTGATCGGATCCGGATCCACCGCGTCCACGTCCACGCCCCCGTCATGCGAGCGCTGCGTCGTGACCGCCTGCATGCCACGCGCCCGGAACAGATCGGTGACAAGCTCCTCGAACTCCACCGGATCCATCGTCAGCAGATCCGGCTCCCTCCCGCCCCCACGCGCCACCACACCAGAACCCACCTGCCCGGGAAGCCTCTCGGGGCGCACCGCCGCGCGCTGCCCCGGTCGTACGGCCAACCGCCCGTGCAGTCCGTCGATGAGGCAGTCCACCGGAGCCACCGTCTCCAGCCGCAACCGGGCGAACGCCTCGGCCTCCACCATCACCGTGGCCAGAAATACCTCCGCACGCAGCCCTGTAGCCGGATCAAAGTCGTCCACAAAGCCATTCAGCGCGACCGACGAAAGTATCCCGAACTCATCGGCGGCAAAGAGATCACGCACAGCAAGCAACACGCACTGTGCCAGCACCTCTCTGTATAAGGATCTCCGCTGCCCCATCGGCCTCGGTATTTCCCTCTGCCGATCCGAACCGACGAAGTACCGGACCATGCGCGCTTCCGGCACCACGTCGTACCCCGGCAACTGCCAATTCAGCACCAATTGCCGCATCAGCGGATCAAAAGCCGCCACCACTTGCCGCGGGAATCCGTCGGGCCAGCCACGCGACGCGTACAGCGCCGCCGAGAAGTACTCGACGACCGTCGCCGGATCCCTCTCCCGTAAGGCGGCGGTCATGTCGGCCACCCGCTCGTTGTGCGCACGCACCTCCGCGGCCTGCGCGGCAACCCGCTCATCGTCCACCCGCCGGTCCACGACAGGCTCCGCACGCTTCAACGAAGCAGCACAGAACGCCGGAGCCCGGCACCCGGCCACCAGGAACCCCGACAGAACTTCCACCCGGCTGTCCAGCTCATCCGTGAGCCGCGAAGCCTCTGCCTCGCGCCGCCTGCGGTACTCGGCCTGGCGCCCGCGCTGCATCCGCGCCATGTCCCGCTCACGCGCACGAAGCTCCCGCCCCTCGTCGCGCTCCCGCTCCAACTCCAACCGAAGCCGGGCCTCTCGCTGACGCTGCTGCTGGCGCTGCGCCTCCGCCCATTCCCCGATCAGGCCACTCGAACGACCATTCATATCGCTCGTCCCCCTTGCACACTGCCCCGGAACACAAGTGTGCCGGAGGGGGGTGGCGGGGACTACTGCTTGGACGCGAGGCGCTTCAGGACATGGAGAAGCCCAGGCCAGATACGCTCTGACCTGGGCTTTTTCGAGCCCCCTGTCGGAATCGAACCGACGACCTGATCATTACAAGTGAACCGCTCTGGCCAACTGAGCTAAGGGGGCATCACGCACGGCCCAAGGCCACGCCCGAGGCGGTCTCACTCTACACAGCGCCCATTTCCCGAAGCCACAGAGTTGCCCTCCACCTCGCTGCTCCACCCCTCCGTAACCACCCGCGCACCCGCCGCTCTGCCAAGTCGAAAATTTCCTCGAAGGTCGCGGCTTCCCGGCTACTGACAGACGTGTGACCCTCGGGGTACGGTCACGAGCAGTTCACTCAGGTGGACTACACCACTCCTCTCTTTACAACGGATCGTCCGGCACGTTCCTGCCGGTGAAGGGGGCCCTCACCATGGCCACTGTTTCGTTCGACAAGGCGACCCGCATCTACCCGGGTGGCGAAAAGCCCGCCGTCGACCAGCTCGAGCTCGACGTCGCGGACGGCGAATTCCTCGTCCTCGTCGGTCCCTCCGGCTGCGGAAAGTCCACCTCCCTGCGCATGCTCGCGGGCCTGGAGGACGTGAACGCCGGCGCCATCCACATCGGCGACCGCGACGTCACGCACCTGCCGCCCAAGGACCGGGACATCGCCATGGTGTTCCAGAACTACGCGCTCTACCCGCACATGACCGTCGCCGACAACATGGGCTTCGCCCTGAAGATCGCCGGCGTCAACAAGGCCGAGATCCGCCAGAAGGTCGAGGACGCCGCGAAGATCCTCGACCTCACGGAGTACCTCAGCCGCAAGCCGAAGGCCCTCTCCGGCGGTCAGCGCCAGCGTGTCGCCATGGGTCGCGCCATCGTGCGCGAGCCCCAGGTCTTCCTCATGGACGAGCCGCTGTCGAACCTCGACGCCAAGCTCCGCGTGAGCACGCGTACGCAGATCGCGAGCCTCCAGCGCCGCCTCGGCATCACCACCGTGTACGTCACCCACGACCAGGTCGAGGCCATGACCATGGGTGACCGCGTGGCCGTCCTGAAGGACGGTCTGCTCCAGCAGGTCGACTCGCCGCGCAACATGTACGACCGCCCGGCCAACCTCTTCGTCGCCGGCTTCATCGGCTCCCCCGCCATGAACCTCGTCGAGGTCCCGATCACCGACGGCGGCGTGAAGTTCGGCAACTCCGTCGTGCCGGTCAACCGCGAGGCGCTCTCCGCCGCCGCCGACAAGGGCGACCGCACGGTCACCGTCGGTGTCCGTCCGGAGCACTTCGACATCGTCGAGCAGGACGGCGCCACGGCGAAGTCCCTCTCCAAGGAGACCGAGGACGCCCCGGCGGGCCTCGCCGTCTCCGTGAACGTCGTCGAGGAGCTCGGCGCCGACGGTTACGTCTACGGCTCCGCCGAGGTCGGCGGCGAGCACAAGGACCTCGTGGTCCGCGTGAACGGCCGCCGGGTCCCGGAGAAGGGCACGCAGCTGCACGTCGTCCCGCGTCCGGGTGAGATCCACGTGTTCTCGACGTCGACGGGCGAGCGCCTCACCGACTGACGGAGCGAGCGACGGCGAACGACAGCGCGCAGAGGGCCCCGCAC
>NZ_JBNNJZ010000248.1:0-11567 GCF_050270335.1 Streptomyces sp. NPDC059900 | reverse complement strand
GAGCCACACCTCGGGGTGTTCTTTGCGCATATGAGCGACGACCGTGCTCTTGCCGACCCCGGAGGGGCCGGAGAGCACGGTCAGCCGCGGACGTACGTCCGGGGGCACGGGGGTCGTCCCCCGGGATGTTGCAGCCATGCAGCGATTATCCAGGTTCTCAGGAGTGCCTGAGAACGTCAGGCAGCGCCACCACCGAACTCACGCTCCAAGGAGGCGATCTGGTTGGAGCCGAGACCCCGCACACGGCGGCTCTCGGAGATGCCAAGACGCTCCATGATCTGCTTGGCGCGGACCTTGCCCACGCCCGGCAGGGACTCCAGGAGGGCGGAGACCTTCATCTTGCCGATGACATCGTTCTCCTGACCCTGCTTGATGACCTCATGAAGCGAGGCACCGGAGTGCTTGAGTCGATTCTTGACCTCGGCCCGCTCCCGGCGAGCCGCGGCGGCCTTTTCGAGCGCGGCTGCGCGCTGTTCAGGGGTAAGGGGCGGAAGAGCCACGCCTACGTCACCTCGGATGTCGAACTGTCGGATACGGACCGGTGAGGAACCTAGTCGCCCCACACCTGGTGAGCAACGTGCAACGCGCTTGCCCGTTCGCTCTCGTCGGAGACTAGCGGGCATGGCCGCTGGAGTCAGCGAGAACAGACGAAAAGTCCTGGTCAGCCTCTGTCGAGGTGTACATTTCGGGCAATTCACCCCGGATTTGGCCTGGTGAGCCATCAGCGAAACGTAAGGACGTGGCCGGACACGTCCTTCGAAGACGGAAAAACGCCCTCGGCGGACCCTCAGGCGGCGGCTACGGCCGCCCGGATCTCGTCCGCGAACCGGCTCGCCGCGCCGCGCAGACCCGCGGCATCGGGACCGTGACGCAGGACACCCCGGCTGACGCTCGGCACGACGTTGCGCACGGCGTCCCCGAAGACACCGGGAAGATCCGCGGGGGTGGCACCCTGCGCCCCGATGCCGGGAGCCAGCAGCGGTCCGTTGACGGCGAGGTCGTACGAGGACAGATCGCCCAGGGTCGCCCCGACGACGGCACCGAAGGAACCCAGCGGCCGCGCACCGGCGTTCTCGGCGGCCAGGTGCCCGAGCATCGTCGCGCCGATCGTGCGGCCGTCCTCGCGCACCGCGTGCTGCACCTCGGCGCCCTCGGGGTTGGAGGTGAGGGCGAGCACGAAGAGCCCGGCGCCGTTCTCCCGCGCCAGGTCGACGGCGGGCTTCAGCGAGCCGTAGCCGAGGTAGGGCGAGACCGTGAGGGCATCGGAGAACAGCGGCGAGTCCTTGTGCAGGAAAGTCTCGGCGTACGCGGCCATGGTCGAGCCGATGTCGCCGCGCTTGGCGTCCATGACCACCAGGGCCCCGGCCGCGCGCAGGTCCTGGACCGCCTTCTCCAGTACGGCGATGCCGCGCGAGCCGAAGCGCTCGAAGAACGCGCTCTGCGGCTTGAACACCGCGACGCTCTCGGCGAGCGCATCGACGACCGTGGCGGTGAACCGCTCCAGGCCCGCGATGTCGTCGTTCAGGCCCCAGCCGGACAGCAGGGAGGCGTGCGGGTCGATGCCGACGCACAGCGGACCGCGCTCGTCCATGGCCTGGCGCAGGCGCGTACCGAAGGGTTCGAGAGCACTCATGATGCGGGCGTCCTTGCGTCGGCGCCGACGGCCTCGGCGAGCGTGGCGTACGGGGAGGTGTTCAGGCGGGCGGCAAGGCCCTTGTGGATCGCGCGGGCCCAGAAGGGGCCCTCGTAGATGAACGCGCTGTAGCCCTGCACCAGGGTGGCGCCCGCGAGGATGCGCTGCCAGGCGTCCTCGGCGTTCTCGATGCCGCCGACGCCCACGAGCGTGATGCGGTCGCCCACGCGGGCGTACAGCCGGCTCAGGACCTCCAGGGAGCGCTCCTTGAGGGGCGCGCCCGAAAGGCCGCCGGTCTCTGCGCAGAGCGAAGGTTCGGATCGCAAACCGAGGCCCTCGCGCGCGATGGTCGTGTTCGTGGCGATGATGCCGTCGAGGCCGAGTTCGACGGCCAGGTCGGCCACCGCGTCGATGTCCTCGTCGGCGAGGTCGGGGGCGATCTTCACCAGGAGCGGCACGCGCCGCCCGCTGACGCTGCGGTCCGCCGCCTCGCGCACGGCGGTCAGGAGCGGGCGCAGCGACTCCGTGGCCTGGAGGTTGCGCAGGCCGGGGGTGTTCGGGGACGACACGTTGACCACGAGGTAGTCGGCGTGGGCGGCGAGCCGCTCGGTCGACTTCACGTAGTCGGCGGCGGCCTCCTCCTCGGGAACGACCTTGGTCTTGCCGATGTTGACGCCCACGACCGTCTTGAAGACGGCCCTGCGGGCGCCCAGGCGCTCCGCCACGGCCGCGGAACCCTCGTTGTTGAAGCCCATGCGGTTGATCAGCGCGCGGTCCTGCACGAGGCGGAAGAGACGCTTCTTGGGGTTGCCCGGCTGCGGCTCGCCCGTGACGGTGCCGATCTCGATGTGGTCGAAGCCCAGCATCGACATGCCGTCGATCGCGACGGCGTTCTTGTCGAAGCCCGCGGCGAGCCCGAACGGCCCGTGCATCCGCAGGCCGAGGGCCTCGGTGCGCAGTTCCTTGTGGCGCGGCGCGAGCGCGGCGGCGATGAAGGTGCGCAGCACGGGGACGCGGGCCGCGAGCCGGATCCAGCGGAAGGCCGTGTAGTGGGCCTGCTCCGGGTCCATGCGCTTGAAGACGAGGTCGAAGAAGAATTTGTACATGTAGGGGTCCTCAGGAGTCCTCAGGTGTGCTCACCAGAAGGGGGACACCGAATCGGTGTCCCCCTGGTGGGCTGCTAGTCGCGGGCCGCGGTCAGATGCTCCGCGTGTTCCTGGAGCGAACGCACGCCCACGTCCCCGCCGTTGAGCGCGTCGATGCCCTGGACGGCGGCGGCGAGCGCCTGGACCGTGGTCAGGCACGGCACGGAGCGGGACACGGCCGCCGTACGGATGTCGTAGCCGTCGAGGCGGCCGCCGGTGCCGTACGGGGTGTTGACGATGAGGTCGACCGCGCCGTCGTGGATCAGCTGGACGATCGTCTTCTCGCCGTTCGGGCCCTCGCCCTCGCTCTGCTTGCGCACGATCGTGGCGTTGATGCCGTTGCGCTTGAGCACCTCGGCCGTGCCGGACGTGGCGAGCAGCTCGAAGCCGTGCGCGACCAGCTCGCGCGCCGGGAAGATCATCGAGCGCTTGTCGCGGTTGGCCACCGAGATGAAGGCGCGGCCCTTGGTCGGCAGCGGGCCGTAGGCGCCGGCCTGCGACTTGGCGTAGGCCGTGCCGAAGACCGAGTCGATACCCATGACCTCGCCCGTGGAGCGCATCTCCGGGCCGAGCACGGTGTCGACGCCGCGCCCGTGGATGTCGCGGAAGCGCGACCACGGCATGACGGCTTCCTTCACCGAGATCGGCGCGTCCATCGGCAGCGTGCCGCCGTCGCCGTTGGCCGGGAGCATGCCCTCGGCGCGCAGCTCGGCGACGGTCGCGCCCAGCGAGATGCGCGCGGCGGCCTTGGCCAGCGGCACCGCGGTCGCCTTCGAGGTGAAGGGCACGGTGCGCGAGGCGCGCGGGTTGGCCTCCAGGACGTAGAGGATGTCCCCGGCCATCGCGAACTGGATGTTGATGAGCCCGCGCACGCCGACGCCCTTGGCGATGCCCTCCGTGGAGGCCCGCAGGCGCTTGATGTCGTGGCCGCCGAGGGTGATCGGGGGCAGCGCGCACGCCGAGTCGCCGGAGTGGATGCCGGCCTCCTCGATGTGCTCCATGACGCCGCCGAGGTAGAGCTCCTCGCCGTCGTAGAGCGCGTCCACGTCGATCTCGATCGCGTCGTCGAGGAAGCGGTCGACGAGCACCGGCCGCGAGGGGCTGATCTCGGTCGACTCCTCGATGTACGCGGAGAGGCGGGTCTCGTCGTACACGATCTCCATGCCGCGGCCGCCGAGCACGTACGACGGGCGTACGAGGACGGGGTAGCCGATCTCGTCGGCGATGGCCTTGGCCTCGCCGAACGTGGTGGCGGTGCCGTGCTTGGGCGCGGGCAGACCGGCCTCCGCGAGCACGCGGCCGAAGGCGCCGCGGTCCTCGGCGGCGTGGATGGCCTCGGGCGAGGTGCCCACGACCGGCACGCCGTTGTCCTTGAGCGCCTGCGCGAGGCCGAGCGGGGTCTGGCCGCCGAGCTGGACGATGACGCCCGCGATCGGCCCGGCCTGCGCCTCGGCGTTGACGATCTCCAGGACGTCTTCGAGCGTCAGCGGCTCGAAGTAGAGCCGGTCGGAGGTGTCGTAGTCCGTGGAGACGGTCTCGGGGTTGCAGTTGACCATCACGGTCTCGTAGCCCGCGTCGCTCAGCGCGAAGGAGGCGTGGACGCAGGAGTAGTCGAACTCGATGCCCTGGCCGATGCGGTTGGGGCCCGAGCCCAGGATGATGACCGCGGGCTTCTCGCGCTCGGCGACCTCGCTCTCCTCGTCGTACGAGGAGTAGAAGTACGGGGTCTTCGCGGCGAACTCGGCGGCGCAGGTGTCGACCGTCTTGTAGACCGGGCGCACCCCCAGGGCGTGGCGCACCTCGCGGACGACGTCCTCGCGCAGGCCGCGGATCTCCGCGATCTGGTGGTCGGAGAAGCCGTGCCGCTTGGCCTCGGCGAGCAGGTCGGTGTCCAGGCGCTCGGCGGCTGCGAGCTCGTCCGCGATCTCCTTGATCAGGAAGAGCTGGTCGACGAACCACGGGTCGATCTTCGTGGACTCGAAGACCTCCTCGGGGGTGGCGCCGGCGCGGATGGCCTGCATGACGGAGTTGATGCGTCCGTCGGTCGGGCGGACCGCCGCGTCCAGGAGCTCGGCCTTGTCGCCGGGCTCGCCCACGAAAGTGAACTGCGAGCCCTTCTTCTCCAGGGAGCGCAGCGCCTTCTGGAGCGCCTCGGTGAAGTTGCGGCCGATCGCCATGGCCTCGCCGACCGACTTCATGGTGGTCGTCAGGGTCGAGTCCGCCGAGGGGAACTTCTCGAAGGCGAAACGCGGGGCCTTGACCACGACGTAGTCGAGGCTCGGCTCGAAGGAGGCCGGGGTCTTCTCGGTGATGTCGTTCGGGATCTCGTCCAGCGTGTAGCCGACGGCCAGCTTTGCCGCGATCTTCGCGATCGGGAATCCGGTGGCCTTCGACGCGAGCGCCGACGACCGCGAGACACGCGGGTTCATCTCGATGACGATGACCCGGCCGTCCGTCGGGTCGATGGCGAACTGGATGTTGCAGCCGCCGGTGTCGACGCCGACCTCGCGGATGATCGCGATGCCGACGTCACGCAGGGTCTGGTACTCGCGGTCGGTCAGCGTCATCGCGGGCGCGACGGTGATCGAGTCGCCGGTGTGCACGCCCATCGGGTCGAAGTTCTCGATGGAGCAGACGACCACGACGTTGTCGTTCTTGTCGCGCATCAGCTCCAGCTCGTACTCCTTCCAGCCCAGGATGGACTCCTCCAGGAGCACCTCGGTGGTCGGCGAGAGCGTGAGGCCCTGTCCGGCGATGCGGCGCAGCTCCTCCTCGTCGTGCGCGAAGCCGGAACCGGCGCCGCCCATGGTGAAGGAGGGGCGCACGACCACGGGGTAGCCGCCGAGCTCGTCGACGCCCTTGAGGACGTCGTCCATGGAGTGGCAGATGTACGAGCGGGCGGACTCGCCGTGCCCGATCTTCTTGTTGACCTCTTCGACGACGCCCTTGAAGAGGTCGCGGTCCTCGCCCTTGTTGATCGCCTCGACGTTGGCGCCGATGAGCTCCACGCCGTACTTCTCCAGGACGCCCTGGTCGTGCATGGAGATCGCGGTGTTGAGCGCGGTCTGGCCGCCGAGGGTCGGGAGCAGCGCGTCGGGGCGCTCCTTGGCGATGATCTTCTCGACGAACTCGGGGGTGATCGGCTCGACGTAGGTGGCGTCGGCGATCTCCGGGTCGGTCATGATCGTCGCCGGGTTCGAGTTGACCAGGATGACGCGCAGGCCCTCGGCCTTCAGGACGCGGCAGGCCTGGGTGCCCGAGTAGTCGAACTCCGCTGCCTGGCCGATGACGATCGGACCGGAGCCGATGACCAGGACGGACTGGATATCGGTGCGCTTAGGCACGCTGGGCTCCTTCTGCGGTCATCAAAGATACGAAGCGGTCGAAGAGGTACGCGGCGTCGTGCGGACCCGCGGCGGCTTCGGGGTGGTACTGGACGCTGAACGCGGGCTGGTCGAGGAGCTGGAGCCCCTCCACCACCTGGTCGTTCAGGCATACGTGAGAGACCTCGGCGCGCCCGTAGGGCGTGTCGGAGACCTTGTCGAGGGGCGCGTCGACGGCGAAGCCGTGGTTGTGCGCGGTGACCTCGACCTTGCCGGTGGTGCGGTCCTGCACCGGCTGGTTGATGCCGCGGTGGCCGTACTTCAGCTTGAAGGTGCCGAAGCCGAGCGCGCGGCCGAGGATCTGGTTGCCGAAGCAGATGCCGAACAGCGGCGTCTTGCGTTCGAGCACGCCCTGCATGACGGAGACCGGGTGGTCCGCGGTGGCCGGGTCGCCGGGGCCGTTGGAGAAGAACACGCCGTCGGGGTTGACGGCGTACACGTCCTCGACCGTGGCGGTGGCGGGCAGGACGTGCACCTCGATGCCGCGTTCGGCCATGCGCTGCGGGGTCATGCCCTTGATGCCGAGGTCCACGGCGGCGACCGTGAACTTCTTGGTGCCGATCGCGGGGACGACGTACGCCTCCTTGGTGGCGACCTCGGCGGAGAGGTCGGCGCCCTTCATCTGCGGGGCGGCCTGCACCTTGGCGAGCAGGTCGTCGTCGCCGGCGCCCGCGAAGGCCTCGCCGGAGAAGATGCCGACGCGCATCGCGCCGCGCTCGCGCAGGTGGCGGGTGAGGGCGCGGGTGTCGATGCCGGAGATGCCGACGACGCCCTGGTTCGCGAGCTGCTCGTCGAGCGAGCGCTTGGCGCGCCAGTTGGAGGGCACGCGCGCGGGGTCGCGCACGACGTAGCCGGAGACCCAGATGCGGGCGGACTCGTCGTCCTCGTCGTTCACGCCCGTGTTGCCCACGTGCGGGGCCGTCATGACGACGACCTGGCGGTGGTACGAGGGGTCGGTGAGGGTCTCCTGGTAGCCGGTCATGCCGGTGGAGAACACCGCTTCGCCGAAGGTCTCCCCCACGGCGCCGTAGGCGCGGCCACGGAAGATGCGGCCGTCCTCCAGGACGAGTACGGCGGGAGGCGCCCCCTTCCTCTGCGAGGCCGTCCCCTGCTTGGAGGTCGTCATCGTGCGGTGCCTTCCGTCGTGCTGGTCGTGTTGATCATGTTGTTGATGGCCTCGACCCACTCGGCCTGCTCGGCCGCGTGGTCCGAGCGGAAGCCCGAGTCGATGAGCTTCTCGCCGTGCTCCCAGGTGACGATCAGCAGACCGCCCTCCGCGAGGACCTTTCCGGCGATGCCCTTGTCGAGACGGGCCTCGCGCAGTTGTCCGGCCGGGACGAAGAAGTCCGATGCGCCGGGGCGTACGACAGCCAGGCCCGCGTCCGTGAGCGTCAGCTCCACGCGGCTGCGGGTACCGAGGCCGTGCGCCACGATGCGGTCGAGCCACTGCCCTGCCGTGGTCGAGCCGTGATAGCGGCCGGTCAGCTCAAGTTTCGCCGGGGCCGCGTCATCCGGCACCACGGGAAGCGGCGGCAGGTCGCCCTGGAGCGTGCCGCGCCACTTCCAGCCCTCGCGCATCAGCCAGTAGACGAGCGCGATGAAGAGCAGAAGGCCGACGACCCAGCCCGCGCGGGCGGCCCAGTCCGTCACGTCCGCCGACTTCTGTTCGGCGGCCAGTTGCATAGATGAGGTCACGCGAGCTTCCCGTCGACGAGCGTGGCGCGGCCCCGCAGCCACGTGTGCGTCACGCGGCCCGGCAGCTCACGGCCCTCGTAGGGGGTGTTGCCGCTGCGCGAAGCGAAGCCCGCGGGGTCCACGACTCCACGGTAAGCCGGATCGAGGAGCGTGAGGTTCGCGGGCTCACCTGCCGAGACGGGGCGGCCGTGGCCCGTCGCCCGGCCGATCTCGGCGGGCTTGACGGACATCCGGTCCGCGACGGCGGCCCAGGTCAGCAGGCCGGTCTCGACCATCGTCTGCTGGACGACGCTGAGCGCGGTCTCCAGGCCCACCATGCCCATGGCGGCCGCGGCCCACTCGCAGTCCTTGTCCTCGTGCGGGTGCGGGGCGTGGTCGGTGGCGACGATGTCGATCGTGCCGTCGGCCAGGGCCTCGCGCAGCGCCATGACGTCGCGCTCGGTGCGCAGCGGCGGGTTGACCTTGTAGACCGGGTTGTACGAGCGGACCATCTCGTCGGTCAGGAGCAGGTGGTGCGGGGTGACCTCGGCGGTCACGTCGATGCCGCGCGACTTGGCCCAGCGCACGATCTCGACGGAGCCCGCGGTCGACAGGTGGCAGATGTGCACCCGCGAGCCGACGTGCTCGGCGAGCAGCACGTCACGGGCGATGATCGACTCCTCGGCGACGGCGGGCCAGCCGCCGAGCCCGAGCTCCGCGGAGACGACGCCCTCGTTCATCTGGGCGCCCTCGGTGAGGCGGGGCTCCTGGGCGTGCTGGGCGACGACGCCGCCGAAGGCCTTCACGTACTCCAGGGCGCGGCGCATGATCACGGCGTCGTCGACGCACTTGCCGTCGTCGGAGAAGACGGTGACGCCGGCCGCGGACTCGTGCATGGCGCCGAGCTCGGCGAGCTTCTTGCCCTCCAGGCCGACGGTGACGGCGCCGATCGGCTGGACGTCCGCGTAGCCGCCCTCCTGGCCGAGGCGGTAGACCTGCTCGACGACGCCGGCGGTGTCGGCGACGGGGAAGGTGTTGGCCATGGCGAACACGGCGGTGTAGCCGCCGGACGCGGCGGCGCGCGTACCGGTCAGGACGGTCTCGGAGTCCTCGCGGCCGGGCTCGCGCAGGTGGGTGTGCAGGTCGACGAGGCCGGGCAGCAGGATCTGGCCGTCGGCCTCGACGACGGTCGCGTCGCCCGCCTCGATGCCGGTCCCCACTTCGAGGATCGTCTCGCCGTCGATCAGGACGTCCTGCGCGTCGCCGCCGAGCACCTTCGCACCACGGATCAGGGTCTTGCTCATTACTTGCTCTCCTCGGTACGGGTGTGGGTGACGGCGGGTTCGTTGCCGCCCAGGAGCAGGTAGAGGACGGCCATCCGGGTGTGGACGCCGTTGGCGACCTGCTCGATGACCGTGCAGCGGTCGGAGTCGGCGACCTCTGCGGTGATCTCCATGCCGCGGACCATCGGGCCGGGGTGCATCACGATGGCGTGCTCCGGCATCTTCGCCATGCGCTCGCCGTCCAGGCCGTAGCGGCGCGAGTACTCGCGCTCGGTCGGGAAGAACGCGGCGTTCATGCGCTCGCGCTGCACGCGCAGCATCATCACGGCGTCGGACTCCGGGAGCACCCGGTCCAGGTCGTACGAGACGTCGCAGGGCCAGGTGTCCACGCCGACCGGCACCAAGGTGGGCGGGGCGACCAGGGTGACCTCGGCGCCCAGGGTGTGCAGCAGGTCGACGTTCGAGCGGGCGACGCGGCTGTGCAGGACGTCGCCGACGAGCGTGATGCGCTTGCCCTTCAGGTCCTTGCCCAGGCCCGCGTCCCTGCCGACGAGGCGGCGGCGCATGGTGAAGGCGTCGAGCAGTGCCTGCGTGGGGTGCTGGTGGGTGCCGTCGCCCGCGTTGATCACCGGGGCGTCGATCCAGCCGGAGGTGGCCAGGCGGTAGGGGGCGCCGGACGCGCCGTGCCGGATGACGACGGCGTCGACGCCCATCGCCTCCAGGGTCTGGGCGGTGTCCTTGAGGGACTCGCCCTTGGAGACGCTGGATCCCTTGGCGGCGAAGTTGATGACGTCGGCGGAGAGGCGCTTCTCGGCGGCCTCGAAGGAGATCCGGGTGCGGGTCGAGTCCTCGAAGAACAGATTGCAGATCGTACGGCCGCGCAGGGCGGGAAGCTTCTTGATCGGCCGGTCGGCGACCCGGGCCATCTCCTCGGCGGTGTCGAGGATGAGAACGGCGTCGTCGCGGGTGAGGTCGGCGGCCGAGATGAGGTGTCGCATCATCTGGGTGTACTCCGTCAGGTGGAGGTGTGCGGGCACGCGGGCGCGCAGGGCTGTGCCCCGGCGCCGGTGGGGGAAGCCGGTCCTACGCGGAAGCGGGCTTGGCACCGAGCAGCACGGCGTCGCGGCCGTCCTCCTCGGCGAGCTGGACCTTGACCGTCTCCCGCAGCGACGTGGGGAGGTTCTTGCCGACGTAATCGGCACGGATCGGCAGTTCGCGGTGGCCGCGGTCGACGAGGACGGCGAGCTGGACCGCGCGCGGGCGGCCGATGTCGTTCAGGCCGTCGAGGGCGGCGCGGATGGTGCGGCCGGAGAAGAGCACGTCGTCGACGAGGACGACGAGGCGGCCGTCGATGCCGTCACCGGGGATCTCGGTGCGGGCGAGTGCGCGCGGCGGGTGCATGCGCAGATCGTCGCGGTACATCGTGATGTCGAGTGAGCCAACCGGGATACTGCGTCCGGTGATTTCTTCGAGCTTCTCGGCGAGTCGCCTGGCGAGGAAGACCCCGCGGGTGGGAATGCCGAGCAGCACCACGTCTTCGGCGCCCTTGGCGCGCTCGACGATCTCGTGCGCGATACGGGTCAACACCCGTGCGATGTCCGGGCCTTCGAGAACGGGCCGGGCCACATCTGGTTCGTTCGTGTCGTGCGAGTCCATATGAAACGGACCTCCTTCTCCGCCTCACGGGACGGACCTTAAAGGACGTCGGAATTGCGCCATCTACGCTACCAGCACCGACAACACCGCCGGTCACGACCCCCCTCGGAGGGGTCGGTACGGACCATTCGGCTTGACGCACCCAAGTAACGCTGCGTAACCTCACAGTGAGTTACCGTTCTTCGTCCGGGGAGCTATATGTCCAGCGAATACGCCAAACAGCTCGGGGCCAAGCTCCGCGCCATCCGTACCCAGCAGGGCCTTTCCCTCCACGGCGTCGAGGAGAAGTCCCAGGGACGCTGGAAGGCGGTCGTGGTCGGTTCGTACGAACGCGGCGACCGCGCCGTGACCGTACAGCGCCTCGCCGAGCTGGCGGACTTCTACGGCGTCCCGGTCCAGGAGCTGCTGCCCGGCACCGCTCCCGGCGGTGCGGCCGAGCCGCCGCCCAAGCTGGTGCTCGACCTCGAGCGCCTCGCGCACGTCCCGGCCGAGAAGGCAGGACCCCTGCAGCGGTATGCGGCCACGATCCAGTCGCAGCGCGGTGACTACAACGGCAAGGTGCTCTCGATCCGCCAGGACGACCTGCGCACCCTCGCCGTGATCTATGACCAGTCGCCCTCGGTTCTCACCGAGCAGCTGATCAGCTGGGGCGTCCTGGACGCGGACGCGCGCCGCGCCGTCGCCCACGACGACGTCTGATCCCGCAAGGGAGAGCTGAGCAGAAACGTAACGCCGGGGTGGGCCGGAACCCACCGGTGAGGCCCCCCCCCGCGGAGGGGGTGGCGCCCGGGCC
>NZ_JBNNJZ010000247.1:0-11578 GCF_050270335.1 Streptomyces sp. NPDC059900 | reverse complement strand
CCCTTCCCCCGCCCTGCCTTGCCCCGGCTCGCCGGGCTCGGCGACCGTATCCTGCTCGGTTCCGACTTTCCCAACATCCCTTACCCGTACGTACACCAGCTGCACGCTCTGGAGCGGCTCGGCCTCGGCCCGCAGTGGCTGCGCTCCGTGTGCCACGACAACGCGGCAACGTTGTTCGGACTGTGATGGAAGGCCTCGGCTCCCAATTCCCCAGCGCGGCTACGCGATCTGTCCAACACGAGCATCGGCGGATCATCGTCGGTATGGCTGGAAAACATCCTCCCGGACGCGACGGTCATCCCGCACGTGAACCAGCCGCTCCTACACGCCGGCTGGACGCTCCGCGGGGCCTGCGCGATGTGGACTACGGCCGCCGCAGTGCCTTCCCCGTCTTCAGCGGCGAATGACGCCGCAGGACTGCCGCCTCGCTCCGGCCCGGGTCGGCCACGACGCACCGAGCCGGACGCAGATGTGGCGGCGCCGGTGGCGCCGGACCCGCCGCCGGGGATTACGTCCCCTTGGTGAAGACCAGCACTTCGGTGGAGGCAAAGCCCAGGGGGGCCAGGAAACTGGCCTCCAAGTTGCAGCCCAGGCTGGCGAAGAGGTCCACGCAGGTCCGGCGCGGCAGGGCGGCCGGGTAGGAGTCATGGCCGTCGCCGCCCTGCGAAGCCCAGGCACCGACCGTGGCCGGATCCAGGCAGCTTTCCGTCATGACGTCGAAGACGATCCGGCCGCCGGGGCGCGTCACACGGGCCATCTCGAAGAAATAGCGGCAGGTGCTGAGGAAGGTCAGGGTGTTGAAGACCTTGTGGGCCAGCACGAGGTCGATGCTGCCGTCGGGTGTCGGGGCCAGACTGGACCCTGCGGTCGGCTGGGCGATCACGCCGTAGGTTTCCACCAGATAGTTCGCCCATGGCGCTGCCGTCTCGTAGACCTCGTAGCGGCCCGGCGCGCACTCTTTCACCGTCTTCTCCAGATACCGGCCGGACCCGGGGCCGATCTCCAGCACCGAGTCGGGCTTGGCTTCGAAGACGCCCACAGTGCGTAGTTCGTCGATGGTGGACTGGGTGGCGCCGGGCGTCCCGTTCATGACTTCGTCGATGTAGTCACCGACCGATAGCCCCGCCGCCCGCGCGGCCCGCATCACTGCCTCGAACGGGATGAAATCATCCACTCCGCCGCGGTTGTCGGTGCTGCGCACGATGTCGAACCCCGCGCGCCCCAACAGCCGCTTGACTCCCGACTTCAACACTGACGTCCCCTCCCCGGATCAGCCCCACGCCAAGCGCCCGCGACGCGAACGTTCACGGGCGCAGATGCGCGGCGGGACGGCGAAATCCGTGCACGGCTTTCGAAGACCGGCCCACGGCGCCAGACCCTTATACCAGGCGCCACCGCACCATGACGGACACCTCGACATGCGGAGGGCTTGGCTCCAAGAGCCGTGCCGCACGGGCGCTTCCACGGGCGCCTTCAGGGCCCGTTCCCGCCCGCACGGGTGCAAGACGGTGGTCCGGTTCTCCACCCGGGGTTCCACCCATGGGTCCAGGCGTCCGGGGGCCCTGTGACAGCAGGCTTGGGGGCATGACAACAACCGAGTGGATCACCGACATCGCGCTCCTCCTGGTCGTCTTCCGGCAGCTGCGGGAAGACCGGCTGGACCTCAAGACCTTCCTGATCCCGCTGGGGATCGTGGCCTTCGTGGCCCATACGTACCTGGACTCCGTTCCCACCGCGGGCAACGACCTGGTCCTCATCGCAGCGCTCGTGGGCGCCGGCGCCGTACTCGGCATCGCCGGCGGCCTCTATACCCGGGTCAGGACCGCGGGCGAGCACATCCTGATCAAGGCGGGCGCGGTCTCCGCGATCCTGTGGGTGCTCGGCATGGGCGCCCGGATGGGCTTCCAGCTGTGGACCGAGCACGGCGGCGGCGCCGACGACGTCGCCCGGTTCAGCCTCGCCCACCACATCACCAGCGACCAGGCATGGGTGGCGGCCTTCGTCCTGATGGCGCTCACCGAGGTCGTCACCCGGCTGGCCACGATCTTCATCCGCAGCCGGATGCTGACCGCCGGGCAGCCCGCTGCTGCCGCCCACCGTGTCGCGGCCCGGCCGTGAGCTATCGTCTGGCCGTGCCCCCCGCATCCCCCGCCGAGAGCGCCTCCTCTCCCGGACAGGTCCCGCCGCCATCGGCCGCCGCCCCCCGGCCGATCCCGGGCCGGGACCCCCGGGCGCAGTGGGCCCTGACCCTGGCGGTCATCGTCACCGGGGCCCTGACGATCCGGCCGATGGACGTCAGCGGGCGGGGGCTGCTGGTCGCGGTGCTGTTCGTAGTGAACTGCGCGGCGCTGCTGGCCCGGGAACTGCCCCCGGCCAAGGTCACGCCGCGGGCCGCCGTCGTCTGGCTGTCGCTGGGCATCCTCGCGGCGGCCGCGCTGATCGGCGCCAGCCGCAGCGGAACGGGCTACCTCTTCGCCTTCTTCCTCTGCGGTCACATCGGATACCGGCTGCCGATCAAACAGGCCCTCGTCCTGGCGCTGGCCTGCGGCCTGCTCTGCGGCGGCATCCTGTACTTCGAGGTCGGACCCGGCCACCACCTGCTGCCCTGGGCCGTCGGCCTCACCACCGGCGCACCGGTTCTGATCGGGATTCTCAACCGCGTCCAGCACCAGGCCGTAAACGCCGCGCTGTCGGCGGCCGAGAGCGCAGAGCGCGCCGCCCGGGCCGAGGCGCAGGCCGCCGTGCTCACCGAACGCGGCCGGATCGCCCGGGACGTGCACGACGTCTTGGCCCACACGCTGGCCGGGATCAACATGCAGCTGGAACTGGCCGACGCACTGCTCGAGGCCGGCGACCTGGAGAAGGTCAGGGCGGCCAACGACAAGGCCCACAGCCTCGTCAAGGAGAGCCTCAAGCAAGCGCAGTGGACCGTCCACGCACTCCGCGAGGACTCGCTGCCGCTGGTGGAGACCCTGACCGCGATGCTCGAGTCGTCCGGCCACCGCGGCGCCCTGACCGTCAGCGGCACCCCCGCGGAAGTGCCGGCCCGGGTGACCCAGAATCTGCTGCGGATCGCCCAGGAATCCCTGACCAACGCCGCCCGGCACGCCCCGGGCGGTGAGGTGCGGGTGGAGCTGGCCTTCGCCGCTTCCTCGACGGCCCTGACCATCCGCAACCGGCCCGCCACCCGTACGGTGAACCCGGGGGCCGGCAGCGGAATGGGGCTGATCGGCATGCGCGAACGCGTCGCCCTGCTGGGCGGCACCCTCACCACAGGCCCGGTCACCGAGGGACCGGACCAAGGCGGCTGGCAAGTGGAGGCAGTGATCCCGCGATGAGTGAACCCACCGAGACATCCCGGCCGTTGCGCGTGGTCGTCGCCGACGACCAGGCCGCCATCCGCGAACCGCTCGCCGCGGTGCTGGCTCTTACCGAGGACATCGACGTCGTCGCGGCGGCCGCCGACGGCAACGGCGTCCTGGACGCGGTCGCCGCCGGTGCGGTGGACGTCGTGCTGATGGACCTGCGCATGCCCGTGCTCGACGGAATCGAGACCACCAACAGACTGAGCGAGGAACACCCCGAGGTGGCCGTCGTCGTGCTCACCACATTCGCCGACGACGACTCGATCCTGGCCGCCCTCAGCGCGGGTGCCCGCGGCTATCTGACGAAGAACGCCGGACGCCAGGACATCGTCCGCGCGATCCGCGCCGCCGCCGCGGGCCAGTCCGTCCTGGACCGCGAGGTCCAGGACCGGCTGCTGGCCACCGTCCGCACCAGACCCACGGCATCCGGACAGCAGTTGCCCGCGGATCTCACGCCCCGCGAACGCGAAGTACTCACCCTCATCGGCCAAGGCCTGCCCAACCGCGCGATCGCCGAGAAGCTCTTCGTGAGCGAAGCGACCGTCAAGACGCACATCAACAACCTCTTCGCCAAGGCCGACATCCAAGACCGCGCCGACGCCGTACGCCGCGCCATCGCGGCCGGCCTGGCCTGACCACCTGGCGCCGCCGGCGGCCGCACAGCAGGTGAGCCCGCCGGCCACGTTGAGCCTCCGGCCACTGGCGAAACAGGCGTGGCCGGTGGTCACGCGGAAGACCGCCCCGACCACGGCCTCGGCGGCCTGGCGCACCACCGGCAGCACGCGCACTCCCCCGCTGCGATCAACTTGACCCGGCCCCGGGGTACGACGCGAGGGACACCCGGCAGGCTGTCGGCTGCCCCTCGCGGCCGCTCCAAGGCCGACCTCCCGCCCCAGCAGGGCCCGCCGGACCGATCAGCTCCTGCGGCCCCCCGCGTTCGCGAGCCGGCCGCTCTCATCTGACCGAATCCGCACCCCTCCCTAGTCATGCGCCGCATTGACCCCGCACCGCCACCGCGGTTGCATGCTGGTGGCCCGCCGGCGGGGAGCCGGGGCCAAGACCGAGTCCTGTATCAGGGGGGAACATGAGGAGAAGCTCAAATCGGAGCGCCACCAGACGCATGCGGGCCGTCTTAGGCGCCACGATCCTGGTCTGCGCGGTCGCGACGGGGATCCCCGGCACCGCGTCGGCCGATCCCATGACCGCGGCGGGCGTCGCGAGCGGCAGCGGGGCCGGGATCGAGCGGATCAGTGTCGCGAGCGACGGCACCCAGGGCGACGGCGACTCGGCCGGCGCCACGATCACGACCGACGGCCGGCGTATCGCCTTCTCGTCGTCGGCGAACAACCTCACGCCCGCCAACCCGGCGAACCGGGAGCGGGTCTTCGTCCGCGACCAGCGGACCCCACAGACCCTGCTGATGACCACTCTCACCCCGCCGATCCAGCGCCCGCTGATCAGCGGTGACGGGCAATACGTCGCCCTGTGGGGGCTGTTGCAAAGAGATACGAAGTCCTTCCTGTCGCAGGTGCGCTCGGGAAGCACGATCGGCATCAACTGCTCGGGCCTCAGCTGCAGCCAGCCCTCGCTCAGCACGGACGGCCGCTACCTCGCCCAGGTCGCCACCTTCAACCGACCGCCGTCTCGGCAGCGCATCGAGGTACGCGACTGGCAGGCCGGCACCGCGGTGACCGTGGACGAGTTCGACCACACCGTCTCGGCCCGGCCCTCCATCAGCGGCGACGGACGCTTTGTCGCCTACCAGGACGGCCAGGCGCAGGACGTCTTCGTGTGGGACCGGAGCGACGACACCTCCTCCGGCCCGATCGAGGGCCCCTCCACGGCCGCGACACTCGTCCAGATCAGCAGGGACGGCAGCAAGGTCGTCTACCTCTCGGGCTCCGACACCTACGTCCACGACGAGAAGTCGGGCACCAACCACCTGGTGGCGAACGTACGGGGTGTGGCCATCGATCCCACCGGCCGCTATCTGCTCTATGCCCCGCACGACACGAGCGGACCGTCACTGACGCTGCGTGACCTGGAGACGGGCTCGGACGAGATCGTCTCCGACCGGCCCGCGTCAGCCGGGACCGACGCGGTCAGCGCCGGCGGGCGCGACGTGGTCTTTCATTCCACGGCCGACGACATCGTGCCCGGCGATACCAACGGCAAATCGGACGTGTTCGTCCGCCGCTTCTACTGACCGTCCTGACCGCCGTGCTCTCCTCGCCGAACCGGCTCTGCGGCGGCCGACGAGGCGTGGCCCGGCGAGCGGGAGCGGGGTCCGGCGCACCGCGCACCCACATCGGGCCCCGCCCCGCGGACTTGTCCGCCTCCTCCCGGCGGGAGCAGCTGCCCTCTTGCCGGCTTCCCCTGGTGCCGCCTTGCGGTCGGGCCTGACCGGAGGGAGCGGCGGATAACGCGGCCGGGTAAACGCAGCCCCTGCGACGGTGCGATGCGGGGCCGGTGAGGCGTGGGCAATGCGGGCCGCCGCACGGGCGAGTCTTCTTCGCTCCGTGCACAAAAGCGTGCGGCTGGGCGAATGCCGGCAGGGCGCTAGCACACGCGGTTCCGGTCCGGGTGGATTACCGCACTGACGCCTCCCGTGAGCCCGGCATGGTGGCAGCATCGACCTGCGCAAGCGTGCCGAGAGGTAGCGGTGCGTACCAGGACGTCACCACCGGGGGCTTCGCCGACGGCCCTGTGGGGCACCGTTCCTGCGCGGCGACATCATGCGCATACCGCGCGGGCTCGAGCGGTAGAACACAGCGGGCACAGGGAGGGGCATCTGTGGACGCACGCCAGACTCGGACCGGGTGCCGGAAGTACGGCTGGAGTTGGGCAGATCAGTGGCTGGACGTCGAGGGTCCGCGGTGCGCCCCCTGTCCGCACGAGCGGATCGCTAAGACCGGCCTGCCCGGACTCCCCCTCGCCTCTCCCCCGGCAGCCATCGACAGCAGGTGCGGGCGCCGGCCTGCGCTGCGCTGTCGTCCGCGGGCCACACTCCGGGCTGAATCCAGTCGCGGGACGGCACGACCATCAGTACAGGCGGAGGCCGCTATGTCCGAATTCCAGCACTATCAGTTCGTTGCCGCCGACCGACCCCTGAGCGACGAACAGGTCGCCGAGATCCGCAAGTTGACCACGCGTGCCGCTCTCACCCGCACCACCTTTGTCAACAGCTATCAGTGGGGCGACTTCAAGGGCAGCTGCGAGCAGCTCATGGAGGACTACTACGACGGCCACCTCTACTTCGCGAACTGGGGCTACCGCAAAGTCATCCTGCGATGGCCCGCCGAACAGCTCCCGTTGCACCTGGCCCAGCAGTACTGCACCGGCGAGTCAGCCGACGCCCGCCAGCACGGCGGACACGTCCTCATCACGCTGGTCTCCGATGACGAGGACGGTGACCTCGACGACTTCAACGACCTCTTCGGCTACGACGACTACACCGACACCGGCCGCGAGGAGCAATGGCTTCCCTCGATCGTCCGGGCGCGTCCGGACGTCGCGGCCGGCGACATGCGCCTGCTCTACCTGGCCTGGCTGCTCTGCCTCAACCGCCACGACCTTGCCGACGACGATGTCGAGCCTCCGCTTCCCCCCGGCCTGGCCGCCCTTCCCGACTCCCTCACCGACCTGGCCCAGTTCCTGCGCATCGACCCCGACCTCATCGCCGCAGCATCGGCTCTCCTCCCGCACGCCGACGCCGCCCCCGCCCGCTCCACATACGCTTCCTGGGTCAGCCAACTGCCGCAGAGAGAGAAGGACGCCACGCTGGTCTCCCTCCTCCGCGACGGCGATCCCCATGCCCTCGCCGGCCTGCGCCGCCGGTACCGCCAGGCCCACCCGGACCCCGCCCTGCCCGGGCCCGGCCGTACCGTTGCCCACCTGCGGGCCGCCGCAGCCACCGCGAGCGCCGAGCGCCACACACGCCAAGTGCGCCGCGCAGCAGAACAACAGGAAGCCGAACGCCAACAGGCGCATGCCGCCCAGGAACGCCGGCTGGTCGCCCTCCAGGACGACCCCGAGGCCGCGTGGAACCGCATCGACCAGATGATCGCGCAGCAGAAGGGCCGCACCTACCCCGCTGCCGTGCAGCTGCTGGGCGACCTGGCCGCGCTCGCCGACCGCGACGGCACCAGGGACGCCTTCGCCGAGCGCTGCCGCGCGCTGCGCCTGCAATACCCCACCAGAAAGGCCCTGCACCGCCTGTTGGACGCCGCCGGCCTGTGACCGCCCACCGGCGTCTTCCGTGCGGGCAATGCGCCACCCGCTCCGCCGGACCGGCAGTGCCTCCGCAACCGCACATACCGGGCGTCGAGGACCTGGTGCGGTGATCCGGCCGCTGCTCAGGCGATCAGCGAGCCTTACCAGCCCACCGCCGGGGCCTTCGCCGACATGCTCCGCCATGCATCCGGCCAGGAACCCGCGATCCCGGCGAAGGTCGCCCACGTCATCAACGACCTCGTCGGCCGCGAGGACGCTCCCCCGCGCCTGCTGATCGGCAAGGACGCCGTCCAGCACGCCGCCGCCAACGCCCTCGCCGAGTCCGATGCCGCGTGGCGTGAAGTCTCGGAGTCCGTCACGGAGTAACCGGACGCGCCGCCGCCGACCGGAAGACAGCGAAGGTAGCCTCGGCGCCCCCTTCGGTGTGCACCGGCTCCCGGCTGAACCGCCGGCGGAGTGGTTCCGGAATACGCCAGAGACCTGCCTTCTGCCAACGGCAGAACACCGGCCCGTTCGGGCTCGACGATCACTACAGTCCAGGCCCATGACGACGGTGACAACGCGCACGATCCACTACCCGGCCGACGGCCTGACGATGACCGGGCACCTCGCACTGCCGGCCGGCGCCGAACGCCGGCCCGCCGTCCTGGTCGGGCCCGAGGGGGTGGGGCTCAGCGACGTCGAGCGCCACCGGGCCGATGCCCTTGCCGAGCTGGGATACGTGGCGCTGGCCTTCGACCTCCACGGCGGGCGCTACCTGGCCGACCCCGAACAGATGCTGGCCCGTTGCATGCCGCTGCTCGCCGACCCCGACCGGATGCGAGGCATCGGCCACGCGGCGCTCGAGGTGCTCCGCGCCGAGCCGCGGACCGATCCGGAGCGGATCGCCGCCGTCGGCTACGGCACCGGGGGCGCGATCGCCCTGGAACTCGGGCGAGACGGCGTCGACCTGCGCGCGATCGCGACACTCAACGCACTGACCACGGGCCGACCAGAGGAGACGGCGCGCATTGACTGCCCGGTGTGGGCCGGGGTCGGGTCGGAGGACCCGATCATGCCGCCCGCGCAACGGGACGCCTTCACCGCCGAGATGCAGGTTGCGGGCGTCGACTGGCGCCTTGTGGTCTACGGCGGCGCTTTGCACGCCTTCCATCACCCCTCGGTCGACCACACCGTGCGCCCCGGCGTCGGCTACCACCCGCAGCACGCGCAGCGAGCCTGGCGGGACGTCGTCGACCTGCTCGCCGAGTGCCTGCCCATCACGCAGTGATCCGGTCGGCGACCACGATCCCGGACCGCGACTACCCGGGAACGGCCGGCCCGGCGGCATGGGCGTTGGGCTACCCGGACTTGGCGAAGGTTGAACGGTCAACAGGATCGGCTGATCGAAGGTCGTCGTCCACCGCGTGTGCCCTGCGGCGAGCCCACAGGACGTACGCCGCACATGCCACGACGGCGGCGGCACCTGCGTACCCAAGGACCATCGCACGCCTGGCAGGCGGGTCCAGGTAGGCAACGCCCTCCGCAGAGACCCACAGGGACCCGTCGTACACCTCCCACCAACTGTCCTCCCAGTCCGCGATCGTTCCGTGCACCGGCCGCCCGGCGGAGTCCCGCCAGAAGTAGCCGGACTCCTCCCGCGGCAGCGACCCGGGCTCGGAGCTCTCCATCTTCGATGTGTATCCCGCCACATACGTGAAGGTGGCCGGCACACTGCGCGACAGCGGCACCACAAATGCCACCAGCGCAAGAAGCCACAGCAGCGGCCCGGCGGCCCGACGCATACCGCCCCTGCCAGCTCTCACGACCACTCCCCACCCGCGCCTCGTGCGCGACCACGCACTGCTGCATCCTGCGCAGCACAACGTACAGCCGTTCCTGCGCGGCAGCTCGGTCAGCGGGCCCTCGGCACACCGCGCGACCACCACGCGCAACGGGGGCTGGTCGACGAAGTACCCCCACCGCGAGGAGCAACCCCCGGGAGGGACAGGCCCGCGAAGCCCGCAAGGGCACCCGCGCACCGGGCGTTTCCAGGCAGCCAGTGCTGGTGCAGCGCTGGTTCGCCGACTGCATACACATGGGTCCAACTCGCCTGCGCCAGAGACATATTGCTGCCCACGTCCTACCGTTGCCTGCACGAAGGACTGGCCCTGCTCCGGGGCGCCCACGGCATCGCCGAACGCGCGCACGCTCCGCGCAAGGTCGTCTTCGAAGCCCTGCGTCGACTTCGCCGGTCTCGTCTGTGCGGACGAAGTCTTCGTCGGCTTTCAACGAGTCGATGGCTACCGGGCTCCGCTCTGGCCTGAACAGACCGTCCCGCAACAGGTGCACTTGTGCTTCACGGTCAAGCACGACTGGGACCAGGTCGAAGCCCGTTTGCCGGATCTGGGCGCGGGCCAACCGGATCATCAGCCCCGTGGCGCCAGAGCGGGCGTCCGCACCGATCCGGTGGGGCACCTTGCTGCATTGGCGGGGAGGCTGACGGAGGAGTTCCCGCACCCTGTGGAGCCCACCGCCAGCACGCCCGCGGAAGAAGGGGACTGACATCCAGATCCTCCGCCGCTGCCCGGTGCCGGAGGCCTCACGACCGCACCGTTTCATCGCGGTGGATTCAGCGTGCGATGTAGGCGGACTTGCGGCAGGTGTCTGCGCCGGCGTCGTCTACACATGCCTCCACCTTCACGCCCAGGATCCGGGCGTCGTTGTTGACATAGAGGTCGCTCCAGGAGACGTAGCTGGCGCTGCACCCGCTGGAATTGCGACGCTTGGTCGTGGCCCAGCCGCTGTTGCTGCTTCCGTCGTAGATGCGGAGGCGGATGTATACGTCGTTGCCGTCGCACTTGTTGTCCTTCACGGACATGCTGACGTTGCTGAGTCGGTAGGACCCGTCCCATGAGAACGTCGCACTGCCACAGGCTCCGGAAAAGCACACGTCGCCTCGTTCAGCGAGGATGGTCCCCGCCGCGGAGGCGGGCGCCGTAGCAGTGCTTGTTTGGTTCGGTCCCTGCGGGGCGGCGGTGGCAGTTCCGCCCAGGGCTGCCGAGGCCAGGAGCCCAACACTGGCTACGGTGAGGGTCTTCGCGGTGACGCGCCTTCTCCAGGTATGAGAATTCATCGGTTTCCCCCTTGTTGATGCACCGGCAACGCTGACGTTGCTGCGGCTCGAGCGGCACGTTACGCAGAGCCCTGGAACCGGGCGTCAACCAAGCGGTTGAGGTGTGGGTAAACCCTTGCGGTAGCCGCGGCCAGGACGACAATCGGGTGCCGGGTCTCCCCCAGTCGTTGCGAGAGGCGCGGCCATGGCCTTGCGCCCGCAAGACTGGCACCGGTTGGCGGAGTCACTGTGTACAGCGGGCCAAAGAAACCGTGAGAGAGGCAACCATGGAGCAAGGCACCCGCGAGGAGCTCATCAGCCGACTGGTCCGGGCGATCGGATCCGTCACGACCGCGCATCCCCTGCGGGTCGCCGTCGACGGGCCGCCCGCCTCCGGCAAGACGACACTGGCCGACGAGCTCGGCGCCGTCCTGCGTGCGCAGGGCCGTCACGTCGTCCGCGCGACCATCGACGACTTCCTCTTTCCCCGTGCGCAGCGCTACCGACGCGGCCAGTACTCGGCCGAAGGCTGCTACTTCGATGCCCACGATCATGCCGCGCTGCGCCGGGTCCTGCTCGATCCGCTGGGCCCGGGAGGAGAGGGCACGTTCCAACACGCGGTCTACGACAGCGACACCGACACCCCGTCGTCCCCGCCC
This sequence comes from Streptomyces sp. NPDC059900, assembly GCF_050270335.1. NCBI lineage: Bacteria > Bacillati > Actinomycetota > Actinomycetes > Kitasatosporales > Streptomycetaceae > Streptomyces > Streptomyces sp. NPDC059900. Next base: position 227 of record NZ_JBNNJZ010000247.1, on the reverse strand, counting down.
GCCACGACCGCCCCCGCGGACGCCGTCCTGCTCTTCGACGGCGTCTTCCTGCTGCGCCCAGAACTCATCGACCGGTGGGACCTGCGCATCTTCGTATCCGTCCCCTTCGAGCAGACGGTGGCTCGTGCCCGGGAGCGAGGCGCGGCGCTGGCCGGTTCCACCGCCGACACCGTGCAGATCGAACGGTCCTGGCGCCACCGCTATATCCCTGCCCAACAGCTCTACTT
>NZ_JBNNJZ010000246.1:0-11593 GCF_050270335.1 Streptomyces sp. NPDC059900 | reverse complement strand
TGCCGGAGCCGAGGTAGAAAAGGAGGTAGAGCGCGGAGCCGACTCCGGCGCGGTGTTCGTCCGGTGTGCGTGCGTCCACCGCCCTGGCGGCGCCGCTGTAGGCGCATCCGTGGCCCGTACCGGCGAGCAGTGCGGAGCCCAGCGTGGCCGGGAGCGATACCGCGCCGGTGGCGGCAAGGAGCACCAGGCTCGCGGTCAGGATGCCGATGCCGGCCAACTGGGCCGTACGGGCAACGCGGTTGGCGGCGGCGAGCTGGGCCAGGACGGAACACACAAGGATCATGGCCAGGACACCGCCCGTGAGAGCGGGGTTGTCGCCGTGCGGGGTGCGCGCCAGGAGCGAGGGCAGCAGGGCCAGGTAGATGCCCAGGACGGCCCACGCGAGAAACCCGTTGAGCCCTGCGACGGCGAACAGCCGTCGGGCGGGGCGCGGGATGTGCGGCCGCGACGGGCGCCATCGCCGCATCGCGCCGCGCAGGACGGCCTGTCCGGGCGCGGCCCGGCACAGACGGAGCCACACCCACCCCAGCAGGGACAGGTGCAGCAGGTAGGGCGTGGCGAGCGGTCCCGGCGCGTACTGGGCGAGCAGACCGCCGACGGCCGGTCCCATCGCGGTTCCCCCGGCGAAGACGAGGCTCACCAGGAGCGGGCCGCCGATGCGGGCGGTTGGGCCGAGGTGGCGGGTGATGAGCGCCTGGGCCGCGCCGGTGGCGGCGCCCAGGGCGAGTGCCTGGCCGATGCGTCCGGCGAAGAGCCAGGCGATGTCGTCGGCCAGCAGGAAGCAGCAGGAGCCGGCTGCGGCGAGCACGAGGCTCAGGCGGAGCACGGGCCGGTGGCCCAGTACGTCCGCCGCGGGTCCGCACAGCAGCAGGGCAGGTCCGCTGACGAGCGCGAAGGTGGCGAACAGGAGCGTCGTAGCGAGGTCGCCGTAGCCGAAGAGCCGTTGGTAGTCGGGGTAGAGAGGGCTGGGCAGGTAGGCGCCCAGGGTCAGCACCAGGACCAGGAGCGCGGCGGTTCCCACCGCTTGCCGGTCGCTGCGGGCCGAAGCACTCAGGTCAGTCACGGGTTCAGTGTGCTGCGCACGAGCCTCGAAGAAAATCAAACGTTTATGAAGCAGATCATGCAAAATAGTTTCATGATCGATTCTCGTCTCCGGGTGTTGCAGATGGTGGCCGAACACGGCACCGTGACCGGCGCGGCGCAGGCACTCCACCTCACGCCGTCCGCCGTCTCCTACCAACTGCGCCAGCTCGGCGCCGACGTGGGCGTGCGGCTGGTGACGCAGCAGGGGCGCGGCATCCGCCTGACCAACGCCGCCCGCATCCTGCTGCGGCACACGGAACACCTCCGGGAACAGTGGGAACTGGCCCGCGCCGAGCTGGCGACCGCCGACGCCCAGCACCCGGGCCAGCTGACCCTGTGCGGCTTCTCCACCGCGGCCAGCAGACTCCTGCCCCCGGCGGCAGCATCCCTGCGCCAGGCCCACCCCGGCCTGTCCGTCCGCATCATCGAAGCCGAGCCCGACCGCTGCTTCGACCTGCTGCTCTCCGAGGAGGCCGACCTCGCGCTGCTCGTCGTCACGGCGGACTCGCCTCCCATGACGGACCACCGCTTCGACCAACAGCCGCTCTTGGACGACCCCTTGGACCTGGTCGTCTCCCGGGACCATCCCCTGGCGCGGCAGCGGCACGTCACGCTCGCCGACGCCGCCAGGGAGCCGTGGATCGTGGGAACCCCCGGCACGACCTATCACCAACTGGTGCTCGCGGCCTGCCTGAGCGCCGGCTTCACCCCCGACATCGCCCACCACGCGGACGAGTGGGACACCGGCACCGCGCTGGTCGCCCACGGCTTCGGGGTGATCCTCGTACCGCGGCTCGCCCGGCTGCGCGAGGACTCGCCGGTCATACGCATCCCGCTGCGCGGGGAGCCGGCCCCGGCCCGCCGCATCACGGCCGTCACCCGCCTGGGCGCCCGCGAGATCCCCCGCCTCCGGCACGCGGTCGACATCATCACGGCGATCGCATCCGAGACGCTGCCGGGCACGGCCGACCGCAGCTGACGAGGTCACACGCCGGCCGGCACGCCCGCGTTGCCACGGCTGGGCGCTGACGAAGCCTCGCCATTGAGATAGCGGCCGGGGGAAGTACCGACGGTCCGCCGGAACGCCGCGAGGAAGGCGCTCGGTGTCGCGTATCCCACGGTGTGTGCGACCCGGGAGACGGGCTGGCCCTCAGCGAGGAGGGGAAGGGAGGCACGCAGCCGCACATGGGTGCGCCAGCGGTCGAAGTTCATGCCGGTGTCGTGGACGAACAGCCGGGTCAGGGTACGTCGGCTCACCCCGACGGCCCGTGCGTGCGCCTCAAGACTCCGGGAGTCCGCGGGGTCGGCGAGCAGCGCGTCGGCCACGGCGCGTACGCGGTCGTCGCCAGGGCTCGGTACATCGATGGGCGTGGCCGGCAAGGGGCGCAACAGATCCAGGACAACCGCCTCGGCCCGTAGACGCGCGTCTTGGGGGAGGTCCTCGCGGCTGAGGTAGGTGATCAGGTGGGCCAGCAGCCCGTCGACGCCGACCGGCGTGGGTTCTGGCCAGTCCTGATGGCATCTGTCCGGTTCGAAGTAGAGGCTGCACAGCACCGCGTCGCGGGTCGCACCCGTCCGGTGCACAACCCCCGCAGGCAGCCACAACGCCCGTGTGGGCGGCAGGACCCAGTAGGCATCGTCGACGGCGACGCCGAGCACACCGCGCCGCGTCCAGGCCAACTGGTGCTGCGGGTGGCTGTGCGGGACGAACCACTGCCCGGACACCAGCGGAAAGGTCCCGACGACGATGGCGCCTGCCCCGGCCGGGACGTCCCCCACGACGGCATCGGTCATGCCTCCCAGCATATGTCCCCAACGCGATATGACATGGCCTTGTAGCGCATCGCGGACAGTACGGCGGCTGCCTAGCGTCGTCCTATGCCGATCAATCATCCGCGCCACAGGCGCTGCCGCAGCATGAACGGCCCGCTCACCAGAACAGGACGCCCGGCATGACGCCCGTACCAACCACGGCCAGCACCAACGCCGTTGGGCACCGCTGGGCAGCCCTGGTAGTGCTCTGTTTCGTGCAGTTCATGCTCGTACTGGACGACAACGTAGTGAGTGTCGCGCTCCCCAGCATGCGCGACGACCTCGGCTTCAGCACCGCCGGCCTGGCCTGGGTCGTCAACTCCTACTTCCTCGCCTTCGGCGGGCTGTTGCTGCTGTTCGGCCGCATGGCTGACCTGCTCGGCCGCAGACGCGTCTTCCTGACCGGTGTGGCACTGTTCGGTGCGGCGAGCCTGGTCTGCGGACTCGCGCAGGAACCCTGGCAGCTGGTGGCCGGGCGGTTCGTCCAGGGCGCGGGGGCGGCCATGGCAAGCCCCGCCGCGCTGGCACTGATCACGCTCCTCTTCCAGGATGCCGAGGAGCGCGCCCGGGCATTTGGCATCTGGGGCGGGATCGCGGGTCTGGGCGGCACGATGGGTCTGGTGATCTCCGGCGCGCTGACCGGCCTCGCGTCCTGGCGCTGGATCTTCCTGATCAACCTGCCGGTGGCCCTTGCGGCCGTGCTGCTGCTCCCGCGCCTGGTCCCCGAGAGCCGGGCCGGGCGCGCGATACACCTCGACGTACCCGGTGCGGTACTGGGCACGGGCGCCCTGGTGTCCTTGGTCTACGGACTGCTCCGCGCCGGCGAGTCGAACTGGCAGCACATGACCGCTGCCGGGCCCCTGGTCCTCGCCGTGCTCCTGGCCGTCGCCTTCGTCGCGGTCGAAGCACGAACTGCCGAGCCGCTGGTGCCGTTGTCGTTCCTGTCCCTCCGATTCCGCGCCGTCGCCAACGGTTCGACCCTGATCTTCTCCGCCGCCATGTACGCGATGGCCTTCCTGCTGATGGTGCACCTGCAGACCGTGCTGGGCTACCGCCCGCTCACGGCCGGACTCGCCTACCTGCCCTACGGCGCCGGCATCCTGACAGGCATGTGGCTCTCCTCCCGAGCGGTAGTCCGGCTCGGCGTGCGACCGGCCCTCGTCATGTCGTTTCTGATCACCGCGGCCGGGCTGCTGATGCTGTCCGGCGTGGCACCGAGCGACGGTTACGCTTCCGGAGTACTGCCCGGCATGCTCGTCACGAGCCTGGGGTGCGGACTGAGCCTGCCCGCCCTGACCGTCGCGGCACTCACGGGTACCACCGAGGAGAACGCCGGGCTCGGCTCGGCCGTCCTGAGCTCTGTCCAACAGGTCGGAGGTGCTGTGGGGGTGGCGGTGCTTGTCGCTCTGGCCACGCGCCGCAGCGACGCACTGACCGCGCAGCACGACCCCCGGCACACCGCGACGGAGGGCTTCTCGTTCGCGCTCACCGTCGCTGCCGCCCTCCTCGCGCTCGGCGCTGTCCTCATAGCCGCCTTGCTCGGGAAGAATCACCGCCCACCGGACTCACCCGCACATGGGTGACACGCTCACAGGACCACCGCAGTTGCGGCTGGTGACATGTTCCTACTTCACCTTCCCTTCCCAGTGCCGGCCATCGTGATCAAGGTCAGGTACGACCTCGAGGTCGACCTTGTTCAGCTGGCCGCGCGGGATGTCGAACCCGAACTCTGCGGTGCCGTTCGCACCCGGTGACACGCTGCCCTCTATCCCGATGTCGAGGTTCTCTGGGATGTCAACGATGCGAGGGCACGACTCCCCGTCCTCACCGGACTTCACGTATACCGACATCAGTCCGGCATCGAAGCGCTCATCGGTGCCGTTGTGGACCTTGATGCGCCACTTCACGGCCTGATGGTTGGGTTCGTGCCCGGCGGCAGAGTCCGAGGGCGTGAACTTTTTCGGCTTCCACGTGGTGACGGTCAGGCCGTCGTCCCACTTCTTCGTGTCTCCCCAGGAGCCCGCCTCATCAGCCGTCGGTGCAAGCGAAGGCGCGGCCACGGCCATGCTGCTGCCGGCTCCCAGGAGGCATGCAGTCATCGCGGCGACCGACAGGCGGGCGACCGCGGAGGTGCGTATGCCGTTCATACTTCCAGGATCCGCCCGGCTCTGGGCTCGGTCGACCGGAGCCCGTACCCGCCTCGTGGCCGTTCGGAGGCCGGGGCCGGGAGACACGACGCAGGTCGGGCCCCACGGGAAATGGTGGTGCGTCCGCGGCGGCTCGCGGGCGAGACTGGGGCCGTGCTGATCATGGACGCCGTACTGGAGACTTACGGGACCAAAGACTTCGCTCTGTGGCCCGTCGCCGACCCGCCCGCAGGTCCCCTGCTGGCCCTGTCCGGCGACCTCTCACCCCATGAGCTGGGCACGGCGATGGCGGTCCTGACCAGCTACAACAAGGGAAGTCGCGAGCGCCGGGCCGCCAGCCCTGAGGACTGCGTGGAGCAGATACGCCGCCTGGTGGCGACGGAGTGCATCGTCGCTCCCGGTGGCCTGCGGCTGCGGGACACCGCTACCAGAGTCACCGTTCTGCCCGGATGCTGCAACGGGCTTGAGAACTGGCGAGACTGGCTTGATCTGCTGGACGGCGGGGAGCCGTGGCTGGGCCACGATCCCACGCCGGGCGTCGAGCACGTCGCCGGGGCGGCGACCGTCCGGTTGTGGCCCGATGGGGATGACCGGGAGGGGCTCCCCGTCTCTCTTCCTCTTGCCCAACTGGCGGTACTTCTGAGCTCAGTTCGGGAGCAGCTCGTCGGTTTCCTGGCTTGCGTCGAAGAATGGACTGCTCAGTACGCCCCGCGCCTGACCACTGCGGTGGTGGCGAAGCTCAGCGAGGACTTGGCCATAGGCGGCCCTCTGCAGAACAACCAGGGCTGAGGCGCCGCTGCCTCAAAGAAGCGCTCAATCCGGCACGGCGAGGAACTGGCGGGCGCCGCGCAACGTGGTGCGCAGCAGCTTGTGCTGAGTGACGCGGCTGTCGAGGCGCACGTCGATCGCCCCGCGAAGTGCGCTGTCGGATCGCAGTCCCGACAGCAGACGGGAGGCGTCGAGCCCGTCTCGCCTGGCGATGAGAGTGCCTAGTTCATGACGGCTGATGGCATGGGCTCCAGCCAGGTGGTGCACGCCGCGCGCATCGCTGAACGCGAGTTCCAGCAGGGCGGCCGCCAGATCGGCGACATGAACCGGGCAGCGGATGTCGTCGGTGAACAGGACACCGCTCCGGGCTCCGGCAGCGAGGTCGTGCACCATGCGTACGTGTACGGACCGCCGGTCGCCGATGATCAGCGAGGTCCGGGCGATGCCGGCCTCTGGATGCACGAGGCGGACCCCTGTCTCCGCTGCGGCCTTCGCCGCACCGTAGGGGGTGACTGGGTCCGGCACGCAGGATTCGTTGTAGTGGACGCGGTCGCCGGAGAACACCGCGTCGCTGGACACGTGGACCAGGCGGCTGCCGTACCGTGCTGCGGACATCGCCAGGCGGACAGGCCCCTCGGCCGTGGCGGCCCAATCGTCCTGGCTGCTGGCCGCGTTGACGATGAGGCGCGGCTCCACCTCAGCCATGACTGCTTCGACGCTCTCAGGATCCCGCAGGTCCAGGGCGTGCCACGCGACGCCCGGAGTGCGGCCCGGCCGGGTGGCGAAGGTAGCGGCCGTCGCTTGCCCGGCCGCTGCCGCCTGACGGACCAGCTCGGAACCCAGAAATCCACTGCCGCCGATGATCAGGAGTGTCATGACGAGTCACGCTAGTTCCTCATGACTCTTGACCGTGCCCAGCCGTGCAAGCCGACAGCGTCTACAGCAACCATGCCCACGAGTTGCGGCGTCTTGGTCTGACCTACCACCGTACGAAGGAAACCCGCATGGACGACAACACCCTCCTCGCAGAGCAGGTGGCCTACTACAAGGCGGGCGCGGGCGAATACGACCGGCCCTATGCGGAGCGCGAAGATCTGCAGGAGTTACATACCCTCGTAGACCAACTCCCCATCACGGGGGACGTGCTGGAGTTGGCCTGCGGCACGGGGCAGTGGACTCCGCTGCTCGCCGCGCGGGCACGTTCGGTGACCGCGGTCGACGCGGCGCCCGCAGTGCTGGCCATCGCCCGGCGGCGCACTGCCTCCTTCCCCGCCGTCCAATTCGTTGAGGCCAACCTGTTCGAGTGGCAGCCGCCTCGGCGCTACGACACCGTGTTCTTCGCCTTCTGGCTCTCCCACGTCCCGCCGGCCCGGTGGCCCGCCTTCTGGAACACCGTCGCGGCCTCCCTCGCACCCGGCGGCAAGGCGATCTTCGTCGACGACGGGCCCGCTGCGGTGGCAGAGGAGGAAGTCCTCGCGGAACACTCCTCCCCCGCGGTGCTGCGCAGGCTCGACGACGGCAGTCAATACCGCATCGTGAAGGTGTTCCACGATGCCCCGACGCTCACGAACGAACTAACGGCGCTGGGCTGGTCGGCCCACATCCGGCCGCTGACCGGCGGCTACGTCGGAATCGCGGAACCGCCGCCGCTACCTGTCGGCTGACTACCGGACTCTGCATTGCCCCATGGGTGCCCTTGCGGCGCCCGGTACGGGCCGGAGACGCCACCTCTGCTCCCACACCAGCAAGGTGAATCTCAGCCCGCCCCGGCCGACTCGTTCCGCGCCCGCACCCGGTCCACCGACCATGCCCCCACGCCCACCACGACCGCAGCCCCCGCCGCATACACCGGCAGCCACAGCGTCGTAGTGGCGGACAGGCAGTCCGCGATGGCCGTGTGGCTTTGGGTGTTCTGTGCCTGGATCAAGGCGGCCGGGTCGCGGGTGGCCAGGTTCGACAGTGCTGCCTCCGTGCGGATGCTCTCGTAGGCGCCCAGCGCGTCGCACCTGTCACGCGTGCCCGGCATCGGAAACAGCCACGCCCAGCGTTGCAGCATGGGGGCCAGCGCGATCACCACGCACAGGCCGACGACCACCGAATACGCCGCCAGGTTCCGCACGTACGAGGATCGGGGGCCGGGCATCCACCGCGGCAGGCGGTAGAAGCAGAACACCACCGCGAGCAGCGTCACCCCGATGTACGTGGCGAACCACTGCCAGGAGCCTTGCGCGAGCATGGCCGTCAGCACGGCCGCGAGCGCGATGCCGATGACGCCCTGCTGGTCAGCCTGGTCAGAGGCGCCGAGGCCCGCTCCGGCCGTCGACACCGGAGTCCGGGCGCCCCGAGGCGTCTTGTGACCGTCCACCGTTCACCGCCCTCCAGCCCGATCCGGCCCTCAGTGTCCGGAGGCAGCACCTCCCCGGACCGCAGCCATACCGGACAGGCAGGGCAGTCCCGCCCGATTGGCGGGACTTCTCCGCACTGCCGGGCGTCCGCCGCCTACCTCGGTACCGGGGCCGCGCCGTCGGTTCCTAAGGTGCAGGTATGCACAGGACCGCCCCCCTCCCCGTCCCCCTCCGGGACCGCACTCGCCGCAGCCGCCTCCCGGTGCTCGTCCCGGAAGGGAGCCCGGCATGACTCTCAACCAGTTGCGCGCCTTCGTCGAAGCCGAACGGCTCGGTTCCTTCACCGCTGCCGCGCAGGCCATGGACATCGCCCAGGCATCCGCGTCCGAGCTCGTGCGCCGTCTGGAGGCGGAGCTGGACGCGGAGCTGTTCCAGCGCGGCAGCCGCACCCTGACGCTGACCGCGGCGGGACGCGAACTGCTGCCGTACGCCCAGGAGTCAGTGGCGGCGGCCGACAGCGGGACGCGGGCCGTGCACTCCCTCGGGTCGCTGGGCGGCGGCACCGCCACCTTCGGGGTGCTGCGCAACGCCGACTATTACCTGCTCTCCAACCTCGTCCAGATGTTCCACGCCCGGTATCCGGCCGTCCGCGTGCGGCTCGTGGGCCAGAACTCCGCCGAGACCGCCCTGGCCGTCGCGGAAGGGCAGATCGAAGCGGGCCTGGTCATTCTGCCCATCGACGACGAAGAACTCGCCATCACGCCCCTCATGCGGGACGAGGTGTTCTTCGTCAGCGCGAGCGCCGAGCGCACCAGCGCTCCCGTGACCATCGAGGCCTTCTCCCGCGCCCCGCTGGTCCTGTACGACGCGCACTACGGCTGGAAGGACCCGACCCGGCGCCAGCTCGCCGAGCGCGCCCAGCTCGCCGGAGCCCGTATCGACCCCCTGATCGAGCTCGAACACGTGGAAGCCGCACTGAAGTTGGCGGCGGCCGGTGTCGGCGACACCATCGCGAGCCGGGCGGTCATCGACAGCCCCAGATTCCCCGCCGGACTGCACACCGCACCCTTCGCCGAGCCCCTCTACGACACCATCGCGCTCGTCAGGCGCCGCGGCCGCCCCCTCTCCCGCGCCACCCGGGAACTGGCCCGCCTCGCCGAGGACACCATCCGGGAGATCGGCAGCGGGCTTCTGACCTAGTACGCCGAACCGCCATACCGGTCCCACAGGAAAACCCTGTGGCATCCGCAGGAATCGCCCCTCTAGTCCTGTGACACAGCCGCGTCTACCGTCCCGCATATGCAGATCACGCACGACGAACAGAAGACCCTCGCTCCCTTCCAGTGGCTGAAGAAGCCGGAGGTCGACGGTCCCCCCGCCCAGCGCGACCCCAAGGTGGTCGAGCGCGTCTCCCAGATGCTGAAGGAGATCGAGACCAAGGGCATGGACGCCGTCCGTGCCTACGGCAAGGAGCTGGACGGCTGGTCCGGCGACCTCGAGATCGGGGCGACCGAGCTCAAGAAGTCGGGCGACGCCCTGCCCGCCGACGTCCGTACCGCCCTGGAGATGGGCTACGAGCGCACGCACCGTTTCGCTTCCGCGCAGCGCGAGCACCTGACCGACTTCGAGATCGAACTCGCCCCCGGAGTGGCGGGCGGCCAGCGCTACGTCCCGGTGTCCAGGGTCGGCGCCTACCTCCCCGCCGGCCGGTTCCCGCTCCTGGCCAGCGCCTTCATGACCGTGGGCGTCGCCAAGACGGCCGGCGTGCCCACCGTGGTGGCGTGCACTCCGCCCTCGGGCGAGCACGGCGCCCACCCGGCCGTGCTCTACGGCGCCTACCTCTCCCGTGCCGACCGCGTCTTCGCGGTGGGCGGTGTCCAGGCCCTGGGCGCGATGGCGTTCGGGCTCCTGGGCGAGGCCCCCGTCGACATGCTGGTCGGTGCCGGCAACGCCTTCGTCACGGAGGCCAAGCGGCAGCTCTTCGGGCAGGTCGGCATCGACCTGCTCGCGGGCCCCTCCGAGGTGGCCGTCATCGCCGACGACACCGCCGACCCGGTCTGGGTCGCCGCGGACCTGCTGGGCCAGGCCGAGCACGGCCCGAACTCCCCGGCCGCGCTGATCACCACGTCGGAGAAGCTGGGCCGGGCGGTCGTCGCGGAGATGGACCGGCAGCTGGAGACCCTCGCCACCCGTGACATCGCCGGACCCGCCTGGCGTGACTTCGGCTCCGTCGTCGTCGTGCGCGACCGGGACCAGGCCGTCGCCGTGTCGGACATCCTGGGCCCCGAGCACCTGGAGATCCAGACGGAGGACGACGACTTCTACCTGAACAACCTCACCAACTACGGCTCGGTCTTCCTGGGCCCGTGGTCCACCGTCGCCTACTCCGACAAGGGCATCGCCGGCACGAACCACGTGCTGCCGACCGGCAAGACGGCCCGCTACAACGCGGGGCTCTCCGTCTCCCGCTTCCTCAAGCCGCTCACCTACCAGCGGGCCGTCAAGGAGGGCACGGCGTCCCTGGCGCCCGCCGTCGAACGGATCTCCGCCTTCGAGGGCCTCGCCGCCCACGGTGCGACCGCCACGATCCGGATCGACCGGATCGGCCGCACCTCCGGTGCGTTCGACGCGATCCCGGACGCGCTGCGCGAGCAGCTCTGATCCCGGCCCCCGCCCCGGTCGGCCTCGCCTCCGTGCCGGATCCGGCCGGGGGCGGGGGGTTCCGGCGCCAGGAGCACCACGGTGAGCACCGTGCTCCGGCCGCGACCGGTGCCCGGGCCGTCGCCGGTGTCGAACGCCCGGGACGAGTGAGTACCGTCCTGTACCAGGGGCACCCGCGCCCCCACTCCCCCGAGGATCTCCCCATGCACCACCCCACGCTCGAACCGGCGCCCCCGACCGCGGGCCCCGCGCTCCAACAGGGCCTCAAGGGCCGCCAGATCACCATGATCTCCATCGGCGGCGTGATCGGAGCCGGCCTGTTCGTCGGCTCGTCGACCGCCGTCGCGGCCGCAGGACCTGCCGTTCTCATCTCGTTCCTGCTGGCCGCCGCCCTGGTGGTGCTCGTCATGCAGATGCTCGGCGAGATGGCCGTCGCCAACCCCGACACCGGTTCGTTCTCCACCTACGCCGACCGCGCCCTGGGCCGGTGGGCCGGGTTCTCCATCGGCTGGCTGTACTGGTGGTTCTACATCCTGGTCATTCCCATCGAGGCCATTGCCGCGGGCGAGGTCATCGCGGGTCTCACGTCGGTGCCGAGCTGGATTCCGGCGCTCGCCATGATCGCCTTGCTCGCGGGCAGCAACCTCCTCGCGGTGCGCAACTACGGGGAGTTCGAGTACTGGTTCGCCCTGTTGAAGGTCGTCGCGATCGTGGCCTTCCTCGTGCTGGGCGCGCTGGCGATCTTCGGGGTGTTGCCGGGCTCGGATGCCCGGGGCG
>NZ_JBNNJZ010000245.1:0-11611 GCF_050270335.1 Streptomyces sp. NPDC059900 | reverse complement strand
CCCCACGATCATGGACCCGGTCTACGGCTACCAGGTCACCAACGTAGAAGCCTCCATGTCCTCCCCCTCATCCCTGCTCCACTGGACCCGCAGGATGATCGAGATCCGCAAGCAGAACCCCGCCTTCGGCCTGGGCTCCTACACCGAACTCCCCTCGTCCAACCCGGCGGTGATCGCGTTCCTGCGCGAGTACAAGGACGACCTCGTGCTGTGCGTCCACAACTTCTCCCGCTTCGCCCAGCCCACCGAACTCGACCTGCAAACCTTCAACGGCCGCCATCCGGTCGAACTGATCGGCGGAGTGCGCTTTCCCGCCATCGGTGAACTGCCCTATCTGCTCACCCTGGCCGGACATGGCTTCTACTGGTTCCGGCTGCGCAAGGATCCGGCGTAGGCTCCACCCCTGCTACTCCTGCGCGGGGCGGGTTTCCACCGCCCCGCCCCGGGAACTCTCCCGCACGACCGGCACTCCCGCACTCACCCCTGTCCGCACCGCGGAAAGGACGCGACGCCATGTCGGAAGCCGTCACCCGCCCGGGCATCACCGCGGACGCGCTGCTCGCCTCGCTCGATCCGCTGCTGCGCGCGTGGCTGCCACGACAGCGATGGTTCGCGGGCAAGGGCCGCCCGATCAGTGACTTCCATCTGGTCTCCGTGACCGAACTGCTGCCCCCGACATCCGAGTTAGGGCTCCTGCATCTGCTCGTACAGGTCCGCCAGCCACACGTACCGGGACAGGGCGACGGCTCGCCCGCACTGCCGCCGGACTGCTACCAACTCCTCGTCGGCGTACGGCGCGAGCTGCCGCCACGGCTCGCGCCCGCGCTGATCGGCCATGTCACGCAGGGCCCGCTCGCCGGATTCACGGTCTACGAAGCGCTGCACGACACCCGCATGTCCGCCTTCCTCCTGGAGGCCCTGCGGATACAGGCGCGCGTCGGCAGACTCCGCTTCGAACGGGACCCGCGCAAGGACATAGCCGAGGGACTCGCCCCGCGCATGCTGGGCACCGAGCAGTCCAACTCCTCGCTCGTATACGGGGACACGTTCATCCTGAAGCTGTTCCGCCGCATCGTGCCCGGAGTCAATCCGGACCTGGAACTGCCCCTGATGCTGGCCCGCGAGCGCTGTACGCAGGTACCGGCCCCCGCCGCCTGGTTCCTCGCGGACGTCGGGAACGAAGTGAACGTCCTCGGCGTGCTCCAGCCCTATCTGAAGGGCACATCGGACGGCTGGGAACTGGCCCTGGGGGAACTCGCGGCAGGCCGGGACTTCAGCACCGAGGCGCGGGCCCTGGGCCGCGCCACGGCCGAGGTCCATCTGGCGCTGGCCCGCGCGCTGCCCACCGTCAGCCTCGGCCGCGCCCAGATGGAGCTGATCGCCGAAGGCATGGCGGAGCGCCTCGACGCGGCGGCCAGGGCGGTGCCCGCCCTCCAGCCCTACGCTCCCGCCCTGCGCACGACCTTCGAGGCGCTCGCCGACCTGGGCCGCGGCGAGGGGACCTGGATGGCGCAGCGCATCCACGGGGACCTGCACCTGGGGCAGTGCCTGCGCTCGCCCGCCGGGGAGTGGTCGCTCATCGACTTCGAGGGTGAGCCCTCGCGCCTGCTGTCCGAGCGCAGGATGCCGCAGCCGCCGGTGCGCGACGTGGCGGGCATGCTCCGCTCCTTCGACTACGCGGCACGCTCGCACGAACCGTGGGCGCCGCAGTGGGCGGGCGACTGCCGGGCCGCGTACTGCACGGGATACGCGGAGGTCTCGGGCCGCGATCCGCGTACGGACCCGGTCCTGATGCGCGCCTACGAAACGGACAAGGCGGTCTACGAAGTCCTCTACGAGGCCCGCCACCGCCCCGACTGGCTCCCCGTACCCCTCTCGGCGATCAAGCGCCTCGCCACGAACGGCCCCGCCACCGAACAGCCCTGATCCGCCCATCGCCCAGGAGGCTCCCCCGTGACCCCCCGCCCGCAGCCGCGCAAACCGTCCGACGAGGCCAGCAAGAAGGGCAGGAGAAAGGCGGAGCCCGCGGGCCGGACGCCCGAACCGCCCCGGCAGAAGCAGCGCAAGAGCAGCCGCCCCACGTCACCCGTCCCCCGCGCCGACCGTGCCCGGCTGCTCGGCGGCACGCACCACGACCCGCACGGGGTGCTCGGTGCCCACAACGTGCGCGAGGGCATCGCCTTCCGCGCGCTGCGGCCGTACGCGCGCTCCGTCACCGTCGTCGCCAAGGATCTGCGTGCCGAGCTCCAGGACGACGGGGACGGGTTCTTCTCCGGGGTGGTCCCGCTGCGGGAGATCCCCGACGACTACCGGCTGCACGTCGCGTACGACGACGCCGAACTGGAGATCCACGACGCGTACCGCTTCCTGCCCTCGCTCGGCGAGTTCGACCTGCATCTGATCGGCGAGGGCCGGCACGAGCAGCTGTGGCACGCGCTCGGTTCGCGCCCGATGGTGCACGAGGGGGCGACCGGGACGCGCTTCACGGTGTGGGCGCCCAACGCTCTCGGCGTGCGCGTGGTGGGCAACTTCAACTTCTGGGACGGCACGGCATTCCCGCTGCGTTCGCTCGGCGGCAGCGGAGTCTGGGAGCTCTTCGTGCCGTCGGTCGGCGAGGGCGAGCTCTACAAGTACGAGATCACCCGGCCCGACGGCTCGAAGACACTGCGCGCCGACCCGCTGGCCCGCCGCACGGAGACGCCGCCGGCGAACTCCTCGATCGTGCACGAGTCGCACCACGAGTGGCATGACGCCCAGTGGCTCGAACGCAGGGCGGAGGTGCCCGTCCACCAGGCGCCGTTCTCCGTGTACGAGCTCCATCTGGCCTCCTGGCGACCGGGCCTGACGTACCGCCAGCTGGCCGAGCAGCTGCCCGCGTACGTCGCCGACCTGGGATTCACGCACGTCGAGCTGATGCCCGTGGCCGAGCATCCCTTCGGCGGCTCATGGGGCTACCAGGTCACCGGTTTCTACGCGCCGACCGCGCGGCTCGGCACGCCCGACGACTTCAAGTTCCTCGTCGACGCGCTGCACAGGGCGGGCATCGGCGTCCTGATGGACTGGGTGCCCGCGCACTTCCCGCGCGACGACTGGGCCCTCGCCGAGTTCGACGGGCGCACGCTGTACGAGCACGAGGACCCCGGCCGGGCCGCGCACCCCGACTGGGGCACCCTGGAGTTCGACTACGGCCGCAAGGAGGTCCGCAACTTCCTGGTCGCCAACGCCTCTTACTGGTGCGAGGAGTTCCACATCGACGGCCTGCGCGTCGACGCCGTCGCCTCCATGCTGTACCTCGACTACTCGCGCGAGCACGGCGAATGGACCCCGAACGCGCACGGCGGCCGCGAGAACCTCGACGCCGTCGCCTTCCTCCAGGAGATGAACGCCACCGTCTACCGCCGTGCCCCCGGCGTCGTCACCATCGCCGAGGAGTCCACGGCCTGGGACGGCGTGACCCGCGCGACGCACCACCAGGGGCCCGGCGGCTTCGGCGGGCTCGGCTTCGGCCTGAAGTGGAACATGGGGTGGATGCACGACTCGCTCGACTACGTGTCGAAGGAGCCGGTGCACCGCAAGTTCCACCACAACGAGATGACGTTCTCGATGGTGTACGCGTACAGCGAGAACTACGTCCTGCCGATCTCGCACGACGAGGTCGTGCACGGCAAGCGGTCCCTGGTGTCGAAGATGCCCGGCGACTGGTGGCAGCAGCGCGCCAACCACCGCGCCTACCTGGGCTTCATGTGGGCCCACCCGGGCAAGCAGCTCATCTTCATGGGCCAGGAGTTCGCCCAGGGCGCCGAGTGGGCGGAGGGGCACGGCCCGGACTGGTGGCTGCTCGACCCCGCGTACGGCGCCGAGGCCGACCACAGGGGCGTACGCGACCTCGTGCGCGAGCTCAACACCGTCTACCGCCGCGAACCCGCCCTGTGGCAGCGCGACACGGACCCCGGCGGCTTCGCCTGGGTCGACGGCGACGCCGCCGAGGACAACGTCTTCGCGTTCCTGCGGTACGCCGACGAGGACGCCGGGAACACGACGGGCGGACCGCTGCTCGCCGTCTCGAACTTCTCACCGGTGGTGCGGCACGAGTACCGCCTCGGCGTCCCCGGCGAGTTCACCGCCTGGCACGAGATCCTGAACACGGACGCGGCCCGCTACGGCGGCGGCGACGTCACCAACCCGGACCCGGTCAAGACCGAGCCGGTGGCGTCGCACGGCCGCCCCGCGTCCCTGCGCCTCACCCTGCCGCCGCTGGCCACGGTGTGGCTGCGACCTGCTTGAGCGCCACCGGCAGCTCCTGCGTGTGCAGGATGCCGAGGCGCTGCGTGGCCCGCGTGAGGGCCACGTACAGGTCGCTCGTGCCGTAACCGCCGGGCTCCACGACCAGGACAGTGTCGAACTCCAGGCCCTTCGCCTGACGCGGGTCGATCAGGACGACCGTCCGCGTCAGGTCCGGAGCCTCCCCGGCCGTCACACCGGGGAGCTTTCGGGCGAGCTCGGCGTGCAGCTCGCGGGGGGCGATGACCGCGAGGCGGCCCTCGTCCCGTGTACCGTCCGCCACCGCGTCGGCCACGGCCGCGGCGAGGTCGTCCGTGCGGTGCGCCCACGGGAGCACCCCGGTGGACCGCACCGAACTCGGCGGCTCGAAGTCGGGGTACTCGACGCGGGGCACCTCGGCGGCCACGTCCATGATCTCCACCGGCGTGCGGTAGTTGACGCCGAGCCGCGTGTACTCCCAGCGGTCCTCGACGTACGGGGCGAGGATCGACTCCCAGGAGCCGCAGCCGCCGGCCTCCGCCGTCTGCGCGGGGTCGCCGACCAGCGTCATCGAGCGGGTCGGGCAGCGCCGCATGAGCAGCCGCCAGGCCATGGCGGAGAGCTCCTGCGCCTCGTCGACGATGATGTGCCCGAACGCCCAGGTCCGGTCCGCGGCGGCGCGCTCGGCGGCGCTGCGGTGGTCTTCCTCCTCCTGGCGCTCGGCCATCCGCTCGGCGTCGATGATGTCGTGCGCGAGCAGGACCTCGGATTCTTCGTCGTCCTTGTCCTCGAACTCATAGGTCCTGGACGCGTACGACACGTCGAGCACGCCCTGCGCGTAGGCGATCTGCTTGGCACGCTCGGCCTCCGCCATCGCCTTCGCCGCGCTGTCGTCGTTGCCGAGCAGCTCGGCGGCCTCGTCGAGCAGCGGGACGTCGGCGGCCGTCCACGCGGCGCCGCGCGGGCGCCGCAACAGGTCGGCGTCCTCGTCCGCGAGGTGCGTCGGCTCCTCCAGGAAGTCGGCGAGGAAGCGCTCCGGGGTGAGCTGCGGCCACAGCTCCTCGATGGCCGCGTGCACATCGGGGCTCGCGGCGATCGCCTTGCCGAGCTGGGCGATGTCGTCGGGGCCGAGGAAGTTCGGGCCGCCGTACGGGTCCGCGCCGAGCCGTTCGGCGAGCTGCTCGGTGAGCATGTCGATCACGCGGAAGGCGAAGTGCGGGCGGCCGAGGTTGTGCGGGACGTCCGCCTCACGGGCCGCGTCGCGCGCTTCGCGGGCGATCGTCCAGTCCAGGATCAGGTCGCCGTCGTCGTGCTCGATGACCAGCGGGGCGCCGGGCTCGGGGGTCTGCTGCCGGTCGCGCAGGGCGGCGGCGAGCACGTCCGCCATCTCGGCGCGGCCCTTCACCTCGGCGGTCGCGGGGCTGTCGGTGCCGGTGGCGCTCACGCCGGGGAACAGCTCGCCGACCGTCGAGAGGAGCACGCCGGTCTCGCCGAGCGCGGGCAGGACCTCGCTGATGTAGCCGAGGAAGGCGGGGTTCGGGCCGACGATGAGGACCGCGCGCTTGGCGAGGAGCTGGCGGTGGGCGTAGAGGAGGAACGCGGCACGGTGCAGCGCCACGACCGTCTTGCCGGTGCCGGGGCCGCCCTCGACGACGAGGACGCCGTGGTGCGGGGCCCGGATGATGCGGTCCTGCTCGGCCTGGATGGTCTGCACGATGTCGTGCATGCGTCCGGTGCGTGCCGAGTCGAGCGCGGCGAGCAGCACCTCGTCGGCGTCCGCGCCCTCGTGGCCGGTGCGGGTGGTGTCGCCGAGATCGAGGATCTCGTCGTGCAGGGCCGTGACGTCGCGGCCCTCCGTGGTGATGTGCCTGCGCCTGCGCAGCCCCATCGGCGTATGCCCGGTCGCGAGATAGAAGGGGCGCGCGACTTCGGCACGCCAATCGATCACGAGCGGTGTGCGTTCGATGTCGGACGCGCGGATTCCGATGCGTCCGATGTGGTGATCACGGCCGTCGCGGAATTCGAGCCTCCCGAAGCAGAGGCCGTTCTCTCCCGCGTTGAAGGCGGCCAGCAGTCCGGACCGCTCGGCCACCAGGACGTCACGCTCAAGCCTGGCCTGCAGACCGTTGCCGACCTGCGACAACGACGCCTGCACGGCGGCCTGCGCCTCCTCGCGCAGCGCGTCGAGGCGCGCGTACAGCCCGGAGACGAATTGCTGCTCTTCCCGCAATTCCTCGGTTGACAATTCAGCCCCTCGCCAGTTACAGTGCTCTTATACAGATTCTCGCGATTCCGGTCTGCCCAAATGCGCAGGGGGTCGCGAAAGGATCCAATATACGCGAAGAAATACCCCGGACGTCAATTCGTCCGGGGTATTTCTCTTTCTGCGTACGTTCTGCGTGCGCAGTCCGTACACCTTCCGTACGTCAGAGCACCTCGGCCTCGGCGAGATCGGCGAGGAGCTTGCGCTTGGGCCGGGCGCCCACCATGGACTTCACCGGCTCACCGCCCCGGAAGACCAGCAGGGACGGCACCGAGAGGATGTTGTACGCGATCGCGGTCTGCGGGCTGTGGTCCACGTCGACCTGCACGATCTTCAGCCGGTCCGCCTCCTCCCGGGATATCTCGCTGAGCACCGGCGCGAGCTGCCGGCACGGCCCGCACCACTCCGCCCCGAACTCCACGAGCACGGGCAGTTCCTCCTTGAGCACCTCCGCTTCGAAGTCCGCGTCCGTCACCTCGGCGACGCCGTCCGCCTTGACCATCCCCATGCCTGCGCTCCTTCTCAGCCCGTCAGCTCGCACTGCGGGTCCGGACCCCCCGGAACCGCCGCCTCGGCGCGCACCAACTGCGCGCCCACCTGTTCCCGCACCGCACTCAACTCGGCGATCAGCGAGTCGAGTTCGGCGAGCTTGCGGCGGTACACGTCAAGGGACGCGGGACAGGAGTCGCCCGCCGGATGCCCCGAACGCAGACACTCCACGAACGGCCGCGTCTCCTCCAGGTCGAACCCGAAATCCTGCAAGGTCCTGATCTGCTCCAGGAGACGTACGTCGTCCTCGTCGTAGGTGCGATATCCGTTGCCGCTGCGCCGAGCGGGCAGCAGCCCCCGTGACTCGTAGTACCGAAGCGTCCGCGTGGTGGTGCCGGCCCGCTCCGCAAGTTCGCCGATGCGCATGTGTACGACGGTAATCCTTGACGCAGGCGTCAAGGCCAGTGCCGCTCGTCGGCGGGCATCCCGTCAGCGGGATCCGGGCGGCTGATGCAGGCCGAAGGGGGACCCCTGGTCGTCCTTGCACAGCCGGAACCGGCCGAAGGCGGCGTCCGACTCCTCGCTCTCCCCGCCGACGGGCGGCTCGACCGTGCCGCCGAGCCTGACGACGTCGGCCAGTGCCTTCTCCAGGTCGTCGACCCGGAAGAAGAGATACGGCACGGCCCCCGCGTCACCGCCGTGCATACCGCCGGGCACCCCGGGGGTCCCGATCACATACCCCTGCCCGGACGGCCCCGGCCGGAAGGACCAGCCGAGCAGTTCCCCGTAGAAGGCCCGCCCCCGCTCCGGGTCCTCGACGCCGATCTCGAAGAAGCTCGGTTCACCGGTCATAGCGCGGCTCCTGATCCGACGGCAGTCACTCTCACCGTACGCCGCAGGGGGCGTGGACCGCCCCTTCTGCCTGTCGTTCAGTGCGCGGCGGCCCCGGGGACGGGCGCGCGGACGGCCTCGATGACGGCCGTCCAGCCGTCCGTACCGTGGCCCTTGGCGATGGCGCGGTCCAGGACGGACTTGATGCCGTTCAGGGACTCCACGTCCAGGCCCCGGTGTTCGGAGGCATGGATGATGTGGTCGACGTTGGCGGCCTCGGTGACCAGGGGCGCCTGCTCGCCCGGATACTCGCCGGAGTCGACCTCGACGGCCGTCGACGCGATGGACTCCGGGAAAATGGCGAGCAGGGCGCTCAGGTAGGGGGCGAGGTCCGCTCCCTTCACGCCGTCCGCCCCGGCGAGCGCGAACGCGTGCACGAGACCGGACATGCTGGTCCAGAAGAAGTCGAGCAGGGCGTTGTCGTAGACGGCCGCCAGGCCGTGGTCCTCGCCCAGGTGCACGGTGTTGCCGCCGAGCGCCTTGAGTGTGCCCTCGTGCTTCTCGTACACCGACTTCGGACCGCTGTGGAAGAGCAGCGCGTCGGCGGTGCCGATCACCGTCACCGGCACCAGGATCGCGCCGTCCAGATAGTCGATCCCCTGCCCGGCGGCCCAGGCGGCGGCCTCGCGCGAGCGCTCCGGGGTGTCCGAGGTGAGGTTGACCAGGGTGCGGCCCGACAGGTCCGCGGCGATCGGGCCGAGCACGGCCTGCGACACGTCGTAGTCGTAGAGGCAGACGACCACCAGGTCCGAGGCACGGACGGCCTCGGCGGCGGTGGCCGCGCGCGTGGCGCCCCTGGCGACCAGGTCGTCGCCCTTGCCGGGGGTGCGGTTCCAGAGGGTGGTGGGGTGTCCGGCTTCGAGGAAGGCGCCGGCGAGGGCCTGCCCCATGGCGCCGAGGCCGAGGACGGTGACCGTGGTCTTCGTAGGTGAGGTGGAAGGGGTGTGGCTCTGGTTCGTCATGACGACCATGCTTGGCGGGCGCCCGCTTCCTCACAAGTACCGACTAATTAGTCAGGTACTTACGAAAAGGTAAGCATGCGGGGAGAGTTGGGCAGACGTACGGCGTGAGTCGGGCGGCTGCCTCAGCCGAAATCCAGCTCGCCGTACCGCCGCTTGAGCTCGCAGAAGTGCGGTGTGCCCGCCATCAGGACCACCCCGTCCCACAGCCGTCCCGCCGCCTCTCCCTTCGGCGCGGGCGAGACGACCGGCCCGAAGACCGCGCCCACGCCCCGCACGGACAGGACCGGCGTGCCGACGTCGGGGCCGACCAGCGCGACGCCCTCCTCGTGCGAGGCCCGCACGGCACCGTCGTACTCCTCCGTCCAGGCCACCGAAGCGAGCTCCCCGGGAAGGCCGGCGTCGGCGAGCGCAGGCTCGACGCCGTCCCACTCCCCGCGCTCGTGCAGCCGCACCCCGAGCGCGTCGAGATACGTCCCGAGCGCGTCGTTCCCGTACCGCTCGTCCACGGCCGCGCAGACCCGGCCCGGCGCCCGCATGTAGTCCCCGTACTCCCCCTCGGGGTCCTCGGGGTCGACGTCGAGGCCTTCGTTCAGCACCGACAGGCTCATCACCCGCCACCGCACGGTGACGTCCCGCACCCGCTCGACCTCGCGGATCCACCGCGAGGTGAGCCAGGTGTACGGGCATACGGGGTCGAACCAGAAGTCGGCGATCTGCTGGGTGCTCACCCAACTACCGTACGAGAGCGGTGAGTCAGCCCAGTCCGAGCACGCCGACCGCCTGGTCGGCCATCTTTGCCTCGCCGAGGGCGTTCGGGTGGACCGGGACGAAGTTCGTGCCGAACAGGACCGGCTCGACCCAGCGGGTGCCCTTCGCCTTGCAGGCGTCGTGGCCCTCCGACGCGGCGGCCAGGTCGACGAACGTGGCGCCCGTCTCGGAGGCGGCACGCTGCACGGCGCTGTTCAAGTGGGCCTGGAGATCCCGCAGATAGGGCACGTCTCCGGTGGCGATCGGCATCTTGGCGAAGCACGTGGGGTCGGCCTTGGCCGGGACGATCCAGGGGTAGCCGAGGATGCCGATGCGGGCGTTCGGGGCCTTGGCCTTGATGGCTCGCAGGGCCGTCTTCAGCGCCGGATACGTACTGTCGTCGATCTGCTTGGTGAACTTGTCTCCGTTGGCGTCCTTGCAGGGGCTGCCCTTGCCGCCGGAGAGGACGCCCGCGCTGCCGCAGGCGAGGATCGCGCCGATGAAGGTGTTGTTGTCGTTGCCGCCGATGGTCAGCGTCACGACGTCGGTGTCCGCCCTGACCGCGTCGAGTTGCGGGGCGACCCCGGGGTACTGCGAGCCCGCGAAGTCCTTGGTCTGGGCTCCGCCGCAGGTCACGTCGGTGAGCTTGGCGCCGGTGCGGTTGGCCACGACATGGGGGTAGTTTGCCGTCGAGCGCGCGCACAGGAGCGGCGCGGTCACGTCGAGGGGCAGGACACCGGATCCGGCGCTGTAGCTGTCGCCGAGGGCCACGTAGTCGAGCGGTTCGCTGCTGCCGGCGCTCGCCCCGGCCGGTGCGGCAAGGCCGAGGGCCGCGGTTGTGGCGGCGGCGACGGCGGCCGCGAGACGGAGGGAGCGTGAGCGGGTGCGGGCGCGTGCGCGGATCACCATCTGGAGTCTCCTTTGAATCCGATGGGGGGTCAGTTCCGGAGAGGAGCGATCAAGCCGCGGGCGCCAACAGCCTTGCTGCGTGGGGTATTTGGGCAGGCTTCAGCGGCTTTCGGCGGTTCTTGGTGGTACAACGCTGAAGTTACTGGCAAGTTTGAAAAACAGTCAACAGTTTGCACACGGGCCCACCTGGATGGCGGAACACCCGGCTAGCCGACGGAACCCTCGTCCGGTACCTCACCCAGCACACGCCGCAGACGTGCGCAGAACTCCTCCACCGCACCGGGCTCCGGCTCCGCGCCCGCGGCGAACATCGCCGCCTGGAGGGCGGGTCCGTACGCACCGCCGTGGCGTTCGACGTCGGACGTACGGGCGGGCTGCACCACGAAATGGATGTGGCCGGGGACGCGCCCGGCGTGGGACCAGAGGCAGACGTAGACCTGCTCGCACTCCTCGCCGACCGCCGCGCGCAGGGCGGAGGTCAGCCGGGTCAGGAGCGGCCCGAGCCCGGCGCTCTCCCCCGCGTTCATCTCGTGTACGCCGGTGATGTGGCGCAGCGGCTTGACGATGAGCGTGCCGGTGCCGAGGGGGCCCACGCAGTGCTCGACGGTCCAGTGCGGCGTGCGCAGGAGCGTGCCGCCGGGCAGCGGGGCGGTGCCGTCGGCGAGGCGGCAGGCGGTGCAGTTGCTCCTCGCCGCCGGCTCCTCCGGCTCGCCCGGCCTCACTTGTCCACCTTGTACATCCGGATCTCGCGGTTCACGAAGAGGTGGACGTAACCGCATTGCCAGCAGATGAGCCCGGTCGCCGACTCGTTCGCCCACGCGAGGTTCATGATCTCCATGCCCGAGCTGTTGAGCTTGACCTCCCGGTCGCGGAACAGGTCCCCCCTGCAGACCTGGCAGTTGATCCACATCTCCCCGATGGCGGCCCGCCTCGGCTTGTTGCCCATGAGCTCCCGCCCCCTTCCCCGTTTCCGTGTCCCCGTCATCCAACTGACGTCGAGGCTATCCGGCACGGAAAATGCGGGCGGGCCCCCCCAGGTCAACGTTGCGACCGGTGCGGGCCCGCCCGGCTCAAGCGCCACCGAGCGGGT
>NZ_JBNNJZ010000244.1:0-11704 GCF_050270335.1 Streptomyces sp. NPDC059900 | reverse complement strand
CCCGGACACGATCGCCGCGTCGCTCAGCCTGTCCGTGGACCTGCGCCACGACGGGCAGCTGGAGCGGGCCAGGGAACTGGCCGATGCCTGCTGCCGCCGCTACCGGCGCATCTTCGGGGCGCAGCACCCGCACACCGTCTCGGCGGAGGCCAACCTCGCCATCACCCTGCGCCTGGACGGGCGTGTGCGGGAGGCGTACGAGGTGGACCGGCGCGCGCACGAAGCCCTGGCCCAGAAGCTGGGCGAGCGGCACCCGCTGACCCTGGTCGTGGCGACCAACCTGGCCAGCGATCTGGCGGCACTCGAACAGCACGAGGAGGCGCTGGAGCTGGGCACGGCGACGCTGGCCCGGTGCATCGACGTCCTGGGTCCTGTGCACCCCTCCACGCTCAGCACGGCCGCGAACCGGGCGCTCGACCTCGGCGCGGTGGGGCAGCGCGAGGAGGGCGAGGAGCTGCTGACCACGGTGCTCGAGGAGCTGCGCAGGCAGCTGGGCGCCGCGCATCCCGCGACCACGAATCTGGCCGCGCGGACCCGGGCCAACTGCTACATCGACCCGCTACCGCTCTGAGCGGAAGGCCGACGCGAGGCGCACCGGATCGGTGCCGCTGCCGCCCAGTTCGGCGTGGACCGCCATCACGAACTCGGGCCGGGTCAGCAGGACCTCTGCCGCCGGATGGTGCTCGGCCCGCAGGGCGAGGCCGAGGCCGACCCATGCCTCGGGTCCCCCCTCCTCGCGGACGCGGGCCTCGAACCGCTGCCGGGCCAGGGCCGCGTCGCCGGTGACGAGCGCGATGTCTTCGGGGCGGGCGCCTTCGACCACCGCACCCGGATCGGGACCCAGCGCGTGCAGGGCATCGGGGTCGGCGAGCTGGCGGCGCAGCAGGACGGCGCGGGTGTCCAGTCCGCGGCGCGGGCGGCCGGGCACGATGACGTCGGCGCCGTCGGCGCCCTGCGGCAGTTCCAGCGGGCGGTTTTCCGCATACGCCCGGGCGGCGCGGGCGACCTGGCGCGCATCGGCACTGACGTGGTGGGCCCGCCAGGACGCGGCGTGGTCGGCGGCGGCCTGCCGGGCCGCGTCCAGGGCCCGCGGGTCGACCGGCTCGTCCTGCCAGGCGGTCAGGCGTGCGGTCAGCGCGTCGGTCAACTCCCTTCCCAGGTCGGTGAGTCGCTCCGCGTCCCGGATGCCGCGCAGGGCCCGCAGGGTCTGTGCGCGCCACAGGGCGAACTCGAAGGCGCCCAGCGGTGTCTGCCGCCGCCGGTAGAAGCGGGTGACGCCGAAGAAGGCGTACACCCCTTGCAGGAGGCCGCCGAGCGGGCGCGGGTCATCACGCCAGGGCGCGTAGAAGCGCTCGGTGCCGCCGTCGCGGTAGAGGGTGAACAGGTGCATGAAGGCGCCGAGTTTGTTGTGCTGGAACTCGTGCACCAGGGTGGCCGCGAACTGTTCCGCGTCGTCGGGTTCCGAGGCGACCACGGCGCCGAACGCGTCGCCCGATGAGGCGCTGTGCGGGCGGTAGAGCTCCGCGCGCGGCCGGGGCACCACCGAACTCAGGCCCGTGGCCGCGGCCCGTGCCGTCTTCGGGTCCTCGTGGGCGAGCAGGCGCCAGGCCTCCTCGAAGAGCGCGGCATAGCGCTCGGCCGTGTCCAGGGGCTGCGGCGGCTGGGGGTCGCGGAGCCCACGGAAGGGGTCGAGGTCGTCCAGGACGACGGTGCAGCCTTCGCCGTTCAACTCCCGCAGGGGGAACCAGCCCGGCCCGTCCCGCCGCACCCCGCCGACCAGCACCGTGCCGGCCCGTGCGGACACCTCGGCACTGCCCCACCGGCCCTCGGCGCCCGGCACTCTGGCCCCGCCCAGCATCGGCAGCACGACCCATCCGTCCCGTACCGGAACCGTGGTACGGAAGTCCGCCCCGGCCAGCACCGCGGCGGACGCCGCCACCGCATGCAACTGGCCCAGCTCCACCCACAGGGGGGATTGACCCGGCACGCTGCCGCGCACGCGGCGCAGGGCGTACGCGGCCCAGGTGCCGACGGCGGGATAGAGCAACAGGCGCTCCACCGGCCCGGGGGCACTCTCCCAGGCACGGTTGAGCAGCTGCCACCCGTCGTCGAGGGCGGGAAGCGGCGCGGCGGG
The DNA here is from genome assembly GCF_050270335.1 of Streptomyces sp. NPDC059900. Classification (NCBI taxonomy): domain Bacteria; kingdom Bacillati; phylum Actinomycetota; class Actinomycetes; order Kitasatosporales; family Streptomycetaceae; genus Streptomyces; species Streptomyces sp. NPDC059900. Next base: position 9,570 of record NZ_JBNNJZ010000244.1, on the reverse strand, counting down.
GATGCCGTCGGCGGCATCGATGAGCGCGCGCAGGAGGAGCAGGCGCCAGCTGCGCTCGGCGGCGCGCAGCGAGTTCACCGCGTTGGGGCCGCAGCTGCCGGACAGCAGTTCGCGGTAGGGCTCGAGCGCCACGCGGTGGGGTTGCACCTGCTGTGCGTCGTGCGGTTGCGGCCGTCGTGCGTCGACATCCATGCCAGCTCCAGGGTCCTGCCGCGGGTGCGCTACTCGTCGCGCTGCGGGTTGTAGCCCCCCATGCTGCTGGCCGGATCGTCGATACGGCTCAACAACCGCTGCATCGACGCCTCGACGAGTGCGGCATCAAGGGTGCGCGCGTCGGCCGGGCTGACCGCTCCGAGGTCGACCAGCTCTGATTCGACAGCATTCTGCTCAGTCACACCGCACTCACATCTACGAATAGGCGGCGATGCTGCCGCAAGCGGACTCGATGGGGCCCTACGGGAACTCGACAGTCCCGGGCGGACTGACGGGTCACGATAGCGCGGCACAATGGCAGATTTCGACTGGGTTTGATGACGCCGCGACCGCTTTCAGGCACCTGCCGCAGCAGGCCTCCCGGCCCGTCTCCCCGGACCGCGCCCGATGCGCCATTCGGACGTGAGGTCGGCGGGTGAACGGCGTTCGGCCGGGGCCGCGGGGCGGGTGGCCTAGTCGGCCGCCATGGCGCGCCGGACACTCTCGTGGAGCAGGGTGCGGCGCTGTTCGTGCAGTTCCGCGGGCTCTTCCGCGGTCGCGGCATAGACATTGCTGACCGGCGACCAGGCCATGGACATGGCGATGACCATGGCCATCACGTCGAACGGGTCGCCGCCGCGCACCCGGCCCCCGGCCTGCGCCTCGGCGATCGCGCGCAGCTTGTGGTCGTCGAGGCGGTCGGGGTCGTCGACAAGGTGGCCGGCCGGGCGCCGCTCCAGGCGCGCCCAGGTGGCCAGGCGGATGAGGTCGGGGCGGCGGAGGTACTCGTCGTAGAGCCGCACCGCCCAGTCCGCCAGGTCCGCGGCGTCGATCGGGACGACGTTCACGATCCGCTCCAGCGAACCGAAGAAGATGGCATCGAAGAGCCCCTCCTTGTTCCCGAAGTAGCCGTAGAGCTGGGCCTTGTTGGTGCGCGCGGCGGACACGATCCGCTCGATGCGCGCCCCGGCGATCCCGTACTCGGCGAACTCCTTGGTCGCCACATCGAGAATGCGCTGGTAGGTCGCGGCTCCGCGCGCGGTCAGGGGCTGGTCGGGCATGCCCGCGAGCCTACCAAACAGAACAGTTGGTTTGCCTAACGGCCGCCGACCGCCCTACTCTCCGAATAGACCGAACAGTCTGTCTAAGAAGACTGTCCGAGAATGCCCGAGGAGAACCCCTTGAGGACCACCATGAGCTGGCAGGCCGACGGCCCGGCGGCGACCCTGCGCAGGATGCCGCTGAAGCGCCGCGACCTGCGCCCCGACGACATCGCGGTCCGCGTGGACTACTGCGGGGTCTGCCACACGGACCTGCACGCCGTGGAGGCCCACGCGGGCGGCCCGCCCCTCGTGCCGGGGCATGAATTCACCGGCATGGTGACCGAGACGGGGCCGGAGGTCACGGGCTTCGCCGCCGGGGACGCGGTGGCGGTGGGCAACATCGTCGACTCGTGCGGCACGTGCGCCATGTGCCGGGCCGGCCAGGAGAACTTCTGCCGCGAGTTCCCGACGCTGACGTACGGCGGCACCGACCGCCACGACGGATCGACCACCCAGGGCGGCTACGCCCGCGAGTACGTCGTGCGCTCACGCTTCGCCTACCCCCTTCCCCCCGGCCTGGATCCGGCCGCCGCCGCTCCCCTGCTCTGCGCCGGGGTCACCGTCTGGGAACCACTGCGGGCCCTCGGCGTCGGGCCGGGATCCCGGGTCGCCGTGGCGGGCCTGGGCGGCCTGGGGCACCTGGCCGTCAAGATCGCCGTGGCGCTCGGCGCCGGGACCGCGGTGATCAGCCGGACCCCGGAGAAGACCGACGACGCCCTGCGCCTGGGCGCCCACGAGGTGATCATCTCCGGCGACCCGGAGCAGATGGCCGCCGCCCGCGACCGCTTCGACGTCGTCATCGACACCATCTCCGCCCCGCACGACCTCGGCCCCTACCTGCGCCTGGTCGCGATGGACGGCACGCTCAGCCACCTCGGGCACCTCGGACCCATCACCGTGGAGACCACCGACCTGCTCATCGGGCGCAAGAAGCTGAGTTCCGCGGGCAGCGGCGGCACCCCCGCGACCGCCGCCATGCTGGCCTTCTGCGCCGAGCACGACATCACCGCGGACATCGAACTACTCCCCTCCTCCCGCGTGAACGAGGCAATGGCCCGCCTCCGCCGCAACGACGTCCGCTACCGCTTCGTCCTTGACTTGTCCGACCTGGACTGAGGATCCGGCCCGGGCCGGGGAGGAGGAACGGAACGCGCTCCCCGCGTCCGGCCCGAGCACGCCGAGTACGCCCGTCCACGAGCATCACGCCTTCGCCATGCGTCGTTCCGGTTCGGCATCGGGCTGCGGCATCAGCCCGTGCAGGGCGGTGATGACCTGGCGGCCGGCCGGGGTGATGGGCGTCGCGCCCAGCCTGGTCGTGGCGCTCGCCGACCACCTGCAGAAGCTCGGCGCCGTCGAGCGGGTGAGGGACCCGGCCGACCGCCGGCGCCAGATCCTGACGCTCACCGAACACGGCCGGGAACTGCTCGGGGTCTGTGCGGAACTGGCGCGGTCCGCCGACGCCGAATTCGCCGCGGACCTGACCGAGGCGGAGAGCGCCGTACTCACCGCGCTGCTGGACCGGCTGACTGGCCGCTAGCGAACGCGGCAACCTTTCGGGGCCCGGCGGCAACCACGAGGTGAGCCGCTCATCGGACAACTCCCCGAAGGAGACGTTCCCATGACCATCCCCCGCTCCCCCGCGCTCACCCGGGTGCGCTCCCGCTTACGCGCCTCGACGCGCACCAGACGCCTGGCCTGCATCGCCGGTGCCACGGGCATCGCAGCCGCGGCCGTGCTTGCCGTGCCCGGCACGGCTGCCGCACACGGCGTGGCCATGGTGCCCGGGTCGCGCACCTACCTCTGCTACAAGGACCTGCTCGCCAACTCCTCCACCCAGATGCCGACCAACCCCGCCTGCAAGGCCGCCGTACAGGCGGCGAGCACCACGCCGCTGTACAACTGGTTCGCGGTGCTGGACTCCAACGCGGGCGGCCGCGGCGAGGGCTACGTCGAGGACGGCAAGCTGTGCAGCGCGGGCGACCGCAGCCCCTACAACTTCGCCCCGTACAACGCCGCCCGCACCGACTGGCCGGTCACCCATCTCACCGCCGGTGCCGACATCGAGGTGAACTACAGCAACTGGGCGCACCATCCCGGCACGTTCAAGGTGTACGTGACCAAGGAAGGCTTCGACCCCGAGCAGCCGCTGGGCTGGTCGGACCTGGTGAACATCCAGACCATCCAGAACCCGCCGCAGAACGGCGGTCCCGGCAGCGAGGCGGGCCACTACTACTGGGACCTGCAACTGCCTCAGCGCACCGGTCGGCACATCCTCTTCGTCCAGTGGATCCGCTCCGACAGCCAGGAGAACTTCTTCTCCTGCTCGGACGTGGTCTTCGACGGAGGCAACGGCGAGGTCACCGGCCTGACCGGCGGCAAACAGTCCGCCGCCGCGGTGAACGCCCTCGGCGCGGACAAGGAGAACACCAAGGCGGACGCGGTACACGAAGGCCACCGGTCACACGCGGCCGACGCCACCCCCGCCATGCAGAACACCGTCTCGAACTCCCCCGCGGACTCCTCCGGCGCCGCCCTCATCGGCGCCCTCGCGGGCGCCGGCGCCGTGATCCTGGCCGGCGGCACAGTCCTGCGCCTGCGCCACCGCAGGGCAACCACTGATCAGTAGGCATCGCCGACAGCCGATACAGGCACGGAAGGGCCGCGTGCACGCCGTGCGGCCCTTCCCGTTCCGCGTCCCGGCCGACGTGCGGTCATGGGGCCTGCCCGGGCCCGTGGGCGCGGACGTGCCCGGCGGCTCGCAGCAGCGACCGGGCGACCTTCTCCGCGTCGTCGGCGGACAGGACGATCTCCTGGGTCCAGAGGACCGACAACCGAACGGTGCCGGTCAGGGAATTGGTCGCGACGTCGACCTCGACGCCGTTGCCCGTCACGTCCTCGACGTGCAACTCCAGATCGCTGCTAAATGCGCTCATCGCCTGAGTATGCCGTACGAGTTGCGCCCCGATACCGATCGCGGACCACCGCCCGACCGGCATGAATTTCTGCCCAACCGCACCTTAAGAAGGGTGGGCATGATGCGGATGGCCCGTCAAACAGCCCTGTCCAGAGGGCATTTGAGATGAGCGATACATGAATCCGCGAAAGCGGCACCCGCACAACGGATTACAACCAACCGATAACTCCGGAGGTCACCGTGGTTGCAAGTACCACGTACGTCTCATGGAGGTTTTGCAATGCCCTCTCGACTCGTCAACCGCCGGATATTCCGTGCCGCGTCGGCGGTGACGCTGGCCCTCGGTACGGCGCTGGCCGCTCCCGTCTTCCTGGCGGGCACCGCGGCGGCCGCGGCGCCGGAGGCGACCGCCGCGTTCAGTCCGAGTGATCACGCGATCCTCTACACGGCCGCGTCGGGCCAGGCCAACAAGGTGACCGTCGCCGCGTCGAAATCCGATGGTTCCCAAGAGATCACCTACGTGATCGACGACGCCGTTGCGGTCCGTGCGGGCGATGGCTGCTCGTACCCCGACAGCGCGGACCGCACCAAGGTCTCCTGCACGGTCGCCACCCTGGAGACCCAGGACCCGTACGCCACCCTGAAGTTGGTCCTCGGGGACGGCGACGACAGCTTCGCCTACGACAACACCACCGACCAGACCTACTACTTCGCCTCGGCGGGCCTGGGCGACGGCAAGGACACCGCGACGCACTCGGGCGGCGTCGACGGCAACTCCGTCAGCGGAGGCGCGGGCGACGACAATCTCAGCGTGGGCGAGTACGGGGTCGTGCTCGGCGGCGTCGGCAAGGACACCCTCCGCGCCGCCGGGGGCAGCATCGCGCAGGGCGGCGACGACAACGACACGATCTACTCGCAAGGCGACGAGAGCGCGGTCGACGGTGGCGCGGGCAACGACGTGATCCAGGGCGGCGCCGAGAGGCAGAACCTCTCCGGCGGCGACGGCAACGACACGATCCGCGGCGCGGCAGGCGACGACTTCCTGTACGGCGGCAAGGGCAACGACACCCTGTACGGCAATGACGGCAACGACACGATCTACGGAAACAGCGGCGACGACAAGCTGTACGGCGGCGCTGGCGCGGACACCCTCTCCGGCGGGCCCGGCACGAACGTCGTCCACCAGGACTGACGGACACGGGATGACGCCCTCGGGGATACCGCGCGATCAGCCGTGCGGTCCTCCCGGGGGCGTCGGTCTGCTCAGTGCAGCCGGTCGTAGACGAGAGCCAGCGTGCCGTGCTCGCCCGCGCTCTGGCTGACGAGCGCCCACTTCCCCGCGGGCAGTCCGTCGTCGAACAGGCGCGGTCCGCCGCCGAGGAAGAGCGGGAAGACCGTCAGCGCCAGCCGGTCGACCTGGTCGGCCGCAAGCAGTGCCTTGATGACGCTCGCGCTGGAGAGCACGAGGATGTCCTCGCCGTCCGTCGCCTTCAGGTCTTCGACCGCCTCGGCCGCCGGCTTGTCGACGATCGTCGTCCGCTCCCACGGCGCCTTGTCCAGGGTGGAGGAAAGAACCACCTTGTCGGTCTCCACGAGCCACTTCGCGAAGGCCTCGTCGCGCGGGTCCGCGCCCTCCATGCCGATGACGGTGGGCCAGAAGCCGAGGAAGCCCTCGGCGTTGACCCGGCCGAGCACGGCCGTCGTCGCGGGCTCCCAGAGGCTGGTCAAGTGGTCGCGCGCGATGTCGCTGTGGGCGTACGGCATCACCCAGCTCATGTCCTGCGGGCTGTCGGGCGCGGCGTAGCGGCCGTCGAGGGAGAGGCTCATGTTGGTGACTACCCGGCGTCCCCGGCGACCCGCGGTCTGCTGCTTCTGCTCGGTCACTTCGCGCTCCTTGTGCGGCTTGGGTGGTCTGTGTCGTGGTCTGTGTCGTGCGCGTCCGTGGCGATGGCCGCCGCGAGCTTGTCGAGGCTCTGGCCGAAGCCGATCTCGATGCCTGCGATGAAGTCCGCTGAGTCGACGGTGCTGTCGGCGATCCGCCAGTGGGCGTCGAGTTGCGTGCCCTGCCCGCTGCCGTCGGCGGGCTTCAGGCCCAGGTCGACGTGGGCGGTGAATGCGATGCCGCCGTCGGGAAGCTGCGGGGAGAGCCGGTAGGCGAGGCGCTCGCCGGGGCGTACGAGGTCGACGATTCCCGCCGCGCGTCCGGCGACCGCGTCGGAGCCGTCGGCGTCCTCGGCATCGCGGTACTCGTGGACGATGCGTCCGCCCGCTCGCGCCTCGAAGACGAGCTCGGAGACCCGGAGGTCGTCGGGCGTCCACCAGCGGGCGAGCAGCCGGGCATCGGTCAGATGGCGCCAGATCAACTCGGGGTGCCCCGCCAGCAACCGCTGGAACCTGAACGAGCGGCCGTCGGCCCAGCCCGGCTCCTGCGCGGCGAGCCGTTCCGCGTGCAGGCTGACGCCGTAGCTGTCGTACGTCGCGCGCGGGCCGCCGTCCTGGTCGGCGGTGTCGGCGAACTCCTGGAGCGCGGCGGCCAGGTCCCGCAGCGCGGCGGACCGGAGTGCGTAGACGCGGCGCTGGCCGGTCCGCCTGGAGGTGACGACACCGGCGCGTTCGAGGATCTGGAGGTGCTTGGTGGTCTGCGGCTGGCGCGCATCGGCCAGTTGCGCGAGGACCCCCACCGACCGGGGCCGCTCGGCGAGCAGGCTGACGAGCCGCCAGCGTGCCGGGTCGGCCAGTGCGGAGAGGAGTGCGTCCATGAGCCGAGTATTCGCCACAGAGAATATTCGCGTCAAGGAATATGTCAGCCCGGATTCAGCGCAACGCACCTGCGCCGGAGGGGATTTGCCCCTGCGGGCGCGCGTCGTCAGGGCCGCGCGCCCGCAGGCTGCCGGGGGCCGCTGCTAGGCGGCGGTGGTGATGCGCTTGACCGCTTGGCTCGTCAGTTCACGGCCGTGCGGTTCGACGTCGAGCGCGCGATGCAGGGTGAGTCCCTCGATGAGCGCGTCGAGTTGGCGGGCGGTGTCCGGCTCGAAGTGCTGTTCCAGCAGGTCGCGGCTGCGGCGCATCCATGCCCGGGTCAGCTCCCGGTACTCCGGGCGCCGGGCGGCGAGGGTGTAGAGCTCCTGGGTGAGGATCAGGTCGCGCTGCGGCCCTTCGGAGAGCGTGTGGATGAGGGTGGTGACGGCCTCGCGGGCCTGTTCGGGGCCCTCGACGCCGCCCAGGTGGCGTTCGAAGACCGCCACGATGTGGCCCGCGAAGAGGGCGAAGGCCTCGCGGAGCAGGTCGTCGATGCCGGTGAAGTGGTACGTCATCGAGCCGAGCGGCACGGCGGCACGCGTGGCGATCTTGCGGTGGGATACGCCGGCGACGCCCTCCTCGGCGATGTGGTCGAGGGTGGCGGCGAGGATGCGCTCGCGCCGCTGCGGATCCGTGCGTCCGGTGGCCATCGCGGGCGGCCTAGAGGCTGCGCACCGGACGGGCGGGATTCCCGACGGCCACGACATCGGCAGGCACGTCCCTGGTGACCACCGCCCCGGCGCCGATGACGCTGTTGTCGCCGATGGTCACTCCGGGGCACACGATGACACCGCCGCCCAGCCAGACGTTGTCCCCGATGGTGATGGGGAGCGCGGCCTCCAGCTTGTCGCGCCGGGGCTGCGGCTCCACGGGGTGCGTGGGGGTGAGGAGTTGGACGTTCGGGCCGATCTGGCAGTCCTCGCCGATGGTGATCCGGGCGACGTCCAGCGCGGTGAGCTGGTAGTTGACGAAGGTGCGGGCTCCGATGCTGATGTTGGTGCCGTAGTCGACGTACAAGGGCGGCCGCACCTCCGCGCCCTCGCCCAGCGATCCGAGCAGTTCGGCGAGGACCGACCGGGCCTTGCCGGGATCCTCCAGGCACTCGGCCTGGTAGCGGGCGGCGAGCCGCACGGCGCGCTGCTGCCTGCGGGCGATCTCCGGGTCGTCGGCGATGTAGAGGTCACCCGCGAGCATGCGCTCCAGGTTGGTGCGCGGGTCGTCGGCAAAGTAGTCGGTCGGCATGCGTACGATCGTACACTCCAGAAGGTACGAACGTCCGCTCAGCAGCAACACCCCGCTCATGGGCCGGTGTTGGCGGGGTACTCGGTAGCGAAAGCGGTATCCGTCGAATCGGAGGAGGTACGTGCCGTGCGCGCCTTCAAGCGCTGGCTCGATCGCAGTCTGACCGCTCAGGCGGTCCTCATCTGCCTGCTGGGCACCGGCATCACCGCACTGTTCCGCCGGAACGAGCATCCGGTCGTCTGGGTGATCCAGGGTGTGCTCTACGCCGCCATCGCCATCGCCTTCGTGGCCGTGCAGCGCCGCAAGGCCGGCCGTGCCGCCGGCACCGACGCGCGCGGAGTCGCCGAGCTCAACCGCAAGATCAGGCACCGCGAGGTGCCCAAGGACCCCGACGAGCGGGCCAGCATGCGACGCCTCGTCACCGCGCACTTGGGGCAGATGGAGCGGGGCCGCCGGTTGCTTCCCTTCTGGCTGGGCGCCATGGGCCTGGTCGCAGCGGGCATGCTCGTCCTCGGAGCGGCCACCGGCTCGCTGATCTTTCCGCTGGTCTTCGGGGGCGGTCTGATCGCGTTCTGCTGCTGGGCCCTGTGGATGCGCCGCCGCTCCCTCGACCGCTGCCGCTACATGCGCGCCTCATTGCAGAGCTGAAGCCGGCGCAGGCCGACAGCGGGCGGTCCCGCCCGTCGCCGTGCCGGCGGCGCTCAGTTGCCCCAGCCTCCCCCCACGGCCCTGCTCGACAGGTAGGAGTCGCGCAGCGCCTTGCGCAGGCCGGGCACGAGCTTGTCGTAGTGCGCGGCGAGCGCCTTGAGTGCCTGCTTGTGCTCGCGGCGCTCCTTGCCGGTGAACACGCTGGTCACCTCGACTTCGTTCGCGAACACGGCCATGGTCAGTTCGTCCGTCGGGATCGTCGAGGGATCGGCGCCGCCGAGCACGGCGTCACGCACGCGCTCCTGCAAGGCCAGCACCTGCTGCGGATCGTTGACGGAGACCCGGTCCACGCCGACCAGGCCGAGGCGCTTCTCGTGCTGGACGGTGACGGCTCCCGTCGCGGCGAGCTGTGCGCGGACGGGCTTCTCCGCGGTGTGCGCCTTGTTGTGCACGAACTGGAGCCAGCGCTTCGGCTTCTCTTCGGGCAGGTCACCCCACACCTCTGCGAGGAAGGGCTCACCGGGCGGCCCGCCGGGCAGCCGGACGACCTTGCCTCCCTCGGCTGCGAGCAGCCCGTCGAGCGTCAGCCGGGTCAGCGCCGCGGCCCGCAGCAACTGGCCGCGGCCCTGGAGGTTGGTCAGCTCGAACTTTCCTTTGTCCACGGTGTAGCAG
>NZ_JBNNJZ010000243.1:0-11712 GCF_050270335.1 Streptomyces sp. NPDC059900 | reverse complement strand
GAACTGGCCGCCCGCGCCAAGGTCAGCCAGTCCACGCTCAGCCGCATCGAGAACGGCCGGCGCCGCCTGGCCCTGGACCAGCTCGTCACGCTCGCCCGCGCTCTGGACACCTCCCTGGACCAGCTCGTCGAGACGGCCGGCGACGACGTCATCACCAGCCCGGCGATCGACGCGGCCCACGGACTCATGCGCTGGCCGATCAAGGCGGAGCCCGGCATGAGTGTCGTACGCCAGCGGATGACGAACCCGCCGCCCGACAGCCCCTCCCGCATGCGTGCCCATCCGGGCCGTGAATGGCTCGTGGTCCTGTCCGGCACCGCGGTCCTGCTCCTGGGCAACCGGCGCCTGCGCATCGAGACCAACCAGGCCGCCGAGTTCCCCACGATGCTGCCGCACGCGATCGGCGCCGAGGGCGGGCCCTGCGAGATCCTGGGCATCTTCGACCGCGACGCCCGCCGCGGCCACCAGCGCGAGGACAAGAGCGACGACAGCGGTGGACCCGGCGCGTGAGGCCACCCCGGCGGATGGCCGGCGGGTTGCGCGTCCGGCAGCAAAGCAGCCCATCTTCTTGCACACCCCGGGATTGATGGTGCCGCCCGAGCCAGATCGACTTAGCGTCGCTGTCATGACCCACGCTCACTCGCACGCAGCCCACGACGGCGCAGGACACCTCCCCCGGCACGGATCGGGCACCGGCGTCGCGCCGGGCTCCGAGGTCGCACCGGACTCCGACGTCCAGGCCGAGATCCTCGACCTGGACGCGGAGGTGCTCGCCGAGCACATCGCGTCCATCACCGCCTGGCTGCCCCTGGAGAGGGAACCGCGCCAGATCGTGGACCTGGGGTGCGGAACAGGGGCCGGCACCTTCGCGCTGCTCGCGCGCTATCCCGAGGCGCGGGTGACTGCCGTCGACGCGTCGCCGAGCCACCTCCACCGCCTGCGCGCCAGGGCAGAGGCGCTCGGAACGGCCGACCGCGTACGAACGGTCCAGGCCGACCTCGACGCGGACTGGCCCGAGGTCGGCTCACCCGATCTGGTGTGGGCGTCGGCGTCCATGCACCACCTGACCGACCCCGACCGCGCGCTGCGCAACGTACGCGAACTGCTCGCGCCCGCAGGCCTGTTCGCGGTCGTCGAGCTGGCCGACTTCCCGCACTTCCTCCCCGCCGATGCGCCCGCCGAACGGCCCGGCCTCGAGGACCGCTGCCACGCCGCCCTCGCGCACCACCACGCCGAGCACGTATCGCACCGCGGGGCCGACTGGGGCCACAAACTGGCGGCCGCGGGCTTCACCGTCGAGGGCGAGCGCACGATCCCCGTCGACATCGACGGTTCAGCCAACGCAGCGGTCGGCCGATACGCCCTCACCACCCTGAAGCGCCTGCGCGAAAGCGCCGCTCACACCCTCCCCGCCGAGGACCTCACCACCCTCGACCAACTCCTCGACACCGAGAGCCCGCACAGCATCCTGCACCGCACCGACTTGGCAATGCGCACGGAACGCCACGTATGGGCAGCACGCCGCACCTCCCCTTGATCGCCGCCCTTGTCGGGCGGGTGACGCCGCCGATAGCGTTCCGAGGTGGATCGAGACCAACTCGTGCGCGAACACCCCACGTTGTTCCATATGGCGGGTGACGGAACCTGGCCCAGCATTCGCGAACACGGCCTGTTGAGCACCAGAGCACTGCTGGACCTCTTCGATCCACCGGTGCAGCTACGGGATTCGGTCCTGAAGGGTGTGCGTCGGACAAGCGTGGATCTGGAGCGGGAAGACCTGGGCCGGGTGACCGTACGCGACCAGCGTCCCCTGAAGTTTCTCCGGTCCTGCTTGTCCGGGGGCACGACGGAACAGGAATTCCTCGACCTGCTGAACGGCCGCGTCTTCTTCTGGCTCAGCCTTCGGCGACTGCAGACGCTCCTGTCCGCCAGGCTCTACAAGGACGCCCCTCAAACGGTGCTGCACTTCGATACCGCTGAAGTGCTGGACCGCTACGGCGACCGAGTGCACCTCGCGCCGTACAACACCGGAAGCGTGCAGTACCGCAACTCGCCCCAGCGCGGACGCGACGTGTTCCGCAGCGTCGAGGACTTCCCGTTCGACGACTGGCGGATCCGCCGCGGGCGGACCCGGGACGCCGTCGTGGAACTGACCGTCCTCAACGCGGTCCCCGATGCCCACGCCCTCGCCACCCGCGTCGAGCGATGGTCGGACGGTCACCCCGTGGAGACGCTGTACGTGCGCCAAGATTGAACACCCGCCACACCTCCGGGGCGCTCGCCCCGTCAGTGACTCCCGCCCGGCTTACGGCGCTGCGCCGTTCGCCAGCGTGGCGCCTCGTCGTCCGGGGTGTCGGGGGAGGCGAAGTGGAACGGCACGCCGAGGTGGTCGGCCAGGGAGTGGCCGGCCTGTGCGGCGGCGGGGCCCGGTGGGGGGCCGCCGGGGCGGTGGTAGACCGTTGCCAAGTAGCCGTCCTCGGGCGGGTCGTCCAGGACGGCGACCAGCAGCACGAACCAGTCGTGGACCGTGTCGCCGTCCCACAGAGCCTCCACCGCGGCCACCTCTCCCGGCAGAGCCGCGGCGCGGGCTGCGAGGGAGGGCAGGTCCAGCGGGTCGGGCGGCGTGCGTTGCACACGCTCGCCCAGGAATTCGTAGCGTGCGTGGACCACTCCTTCCGCCTCGCGCAGCCCCAACCCCAGTGGCCTCAGCGCCTCCCACACGATCTTGACCGCCATCAGACGGCGATCGCGCAGCACATGCGCGTCGACCTCCCGGCGGGTCTGCTCCTCCAGGTAGGCCCACCAGCCGTTCATCGGCTCCCTTGTGGTGTGGTTCACGGGATGCATGCCTCAGTCCGCCCAGAGCGCGACGAGAAGACGGCGGTCGGCCGCGGTGCGGTAGAAGGTGCGCAGGGCCTCGAAGTGGTGGCGCAGGTACTTCCTCGGGCCGCCGGTGATTTCCGGGGCCCAGCTTCCGATCCGGCGCGCGGCTCTTTTCTCGCTTCTCGGGAGAGCCGCGAGGATCGCGGGGAAGTCGATCTGGTCGAGGAGGTCCGCGATGCGGGCCACCTGCGCCTCGCTCAGGGCCGTGGGCGTTGTGCCGAAGGGGGCGATGTCATGGGGCGGGACGTCGAGGAAGGCGAGGTCGATCGTGGTGTCCCCGTCGGTGGCCTCGCGGAGGGCCTGCGTGTGCGCCTCGTCGAGATCCCCCAACTCGCAGACACGCCTCAGGAGCATCGGCGCCCAGTCGAGGTCGAGTTGGTCCTCCGCCGGCGGATCCCAGCCGTGGTCCCCGTCCGGGGAGGCGTCAGCTGATTGCCGGCAGGCGGCGAGGTAGCCCGCCGGGACTCGGGCGAGTTGGTAGGTGACGGCCATGACAGCAGTATCCCGACCGCGTCCAGCGGTTATCGCTTCAGCGGCTCGCACCGTCCAGCGGAGCACGCGGCGCCGCCACCGCGCGGACCACGGCCGCCACGTCCGCTCGCTCGGTGGGCCGGGAGTCGACGGAGTTGTGGATGGAGAAGCCCTCCACGAGTGCGTCGAGCGCTCGCGCCGTCAGCGGGTCGAAGTGCCGGGCCAGGGACTGACGGCTGGCCTGCATCCAGGAACGCAGCACCTCGGTCAGTTCCGGATGCCGGGCGGCGAACGCGTACAGCTCGTAGCTGAGCAGCAGGTTGCGGTCGGTGCCCCAGACCTTGCCGCAGATGATCTCGACGACGGCTTCCTGTGCCTCCTCGGGCGTGCGCGCCGCCTCAAGCAGCGCACCGTAACGCACGGACACGGACTCGGCGAGGCGCGTGAATGCCTCGGTGAGCAGGTGCTGCATGTCGTCGAAGTAGTAGGTGAGCGAGCCGAGCGGCACCCCGGCCGCCGAGGCGATCTTGCGGAAGGTCACTTTGATGGCGCCGTGCTCGGCGATGACGTCGAGCGCCGCATCGAGGATGCGCTCGCGCCGCCGGGGGTCGTTGGGGCCTCGGGTGCTGCCTGTCATCGCTGTCGTCTCTGCCTTCTATTTCCCGTATCCGAGTGTGTACATTTGTACATACCCTGGTGGCGTCGGCCTGTCGCCGACCCGAGCATTCTTCCGGATCCCGTGGAGCTTCCCCTTGATAGACCGCGCCGTGCGCAGACGCCGTCAGGCTCTCTATCTGTTCTTCTTCCTGCCGGGCATCTGCATGTCGTCATGGGTCACGCGCACCCCCGACGTACGCGATCAACTGGACGTGTCCACCGGGCAGATGGGGATGGTCCTGTTCGGCCTGTCCGTCGGCTCCATGGGCGGCATCCTGTGCTCGGGGCGCCTGGTCTCGCGGTTCGGCACCCGGCCCGTGATCGGGATCGGGACCAGCCTGATCATCGCCAGCATGGTCGTGATCGGCGGCGGCAGCTCCGTACAGTCCGCGCCGATGGTCGCCGCCGGCCTGTGCCTGTTCGGGGTGGGCATGGGGGCCTGCGAGGTGGCCGTCAACGTGGACGGCGCCGATGTGGAACGCCTCACCGACACGACCGTCATGCCCACCCTGCACGGCTGTTTCAGCCTCGCCACCGTCGTCGGCGGACTGGCGGGCATGGCCGCCACCGCAGCCGATTTCCCCGTCATCTGGCACCTGGTCCTCGTCACCGCCGTCGCCACGGGAATCCTGGTCTATGCCCTGCGCGCCATCCCGGCCGGCACCGGGACCAGCGACACGTCCCGCGCCCCGGGCAGCGCCAAGGACGCCGGGCCCCGCGTATGGAAAGACCGCAAGCTCCTGCTGATCGGCGGCATCGTCCTGGCCATGGCCCTGGCCGAAGGCGCCGCCAACGACTGGCTCCCGCTCCTCATGGTGGACGGCCACGGCCTGGACGCCGCACTCGGCTCGCTCGTCTTTGTGGGGTTCGCCGCCGCGATGACCCTGGGGCGCTTCAGCGGCACGTTCTTCCTCAACCGCTTCGGGCGGGCAACCGTCCTGCGCGCCAGCGCCATCTCCGGTGCCGTCGGCCTCGTCCTGGTCATCTTCTCCGACAGCGCCGTCGTGGCCGCGGCAGCCGTTCTGTTCTGGGGGCTCGGTGCGTCGCTGGGGTTCCCCGTCGCGCTGTCCGCGGCGGGCGACTCGGGCCCCGACCAGACCGCGCGGGTGAGCCTGGTGGCCACCATCGGCTATGTCGCCTTCCTGGTGGGCCCGCCGTCCCTCGGGTTCCTGGGCGACCACTACGGGCTGCGGTCCGCGATGGTGGTGGTCCTGGTGTTCGTCACCGCTGCCATCGCCCTCGCCCCGGCCGCCGGCAGCCGCTCCCCCGCCGTGGCGCACGGCGGCTCCCCGCAGGACATCCCGCCCGGCGCTCCGGACGCTCTCCGGTCTCCCGCACCCGAAGCGGCGCCCGACAAGCAGGGCTGACGAGCGGCGCTGAAGAGCAGAGCCGACGAATGCCGCCGAGGCGGCCAGAACCTACCGCTCCTCCCCTCCGGCGCCTGTGACTACTGTGAGGTGAATGCAACGCCTTGGCTCACAGACCCGGCGGAGGCAGGACATGGGTGGGGACGCACAGAGCGAGTCTCGGCAGCTGCCACGACTGCGTCTGGATGAGCTGCTCGAAGAACTCCAGGTTCGGATCGATGCGGTCCGCGGGACCCGGGACCGGCTGCACGGGCTGCTGGAAGCGGTGCTTTCGGTCGGGCGGGAGCTGGATCTTCCGCAGGTGCTGCGGCGCATCGTCGAGACCGCCGTGGCCCTGGTGGACGCGGAGTACGGCGCGCTCGGCGTCATCGGCGCCGGGAGCAAGCTGGACGAGTTCCTGCCGGTGGGGATCAACGAACAACTGCGGTCGCAGATCGGCGATCTCCCCTCGGGGCACGGACTGCTCGGCGAACTGATCCGGCATCCCGAGCCGTTGCGGCTGCGGGAGCTGTCCGAGCACACGGCATCGTCCGGGTTTCCGGCCCACCATCCGCCGATGCACACGTTCCTCGGGGTGCCCATCCGGGTGCGCGAGGAGGTGTTCGGGAATCTCTACCTCACCGAGAAGCGCGGCGGGGCCGAGTTCGACGGCGAGGACGAGGCCGTGCTGTCGACGCTGGCCGTGGCGGCGGGCGTGGCCATCGAGAACGCCCGGCTCTACGAGGAGGCGCGGCTGCGCGAGCGGTGGCTGGCGGCCGGATCCGAGTTCACCAACGCCCTGTTGTCCGGAACGGCCGAGGCCCGCGTACTGGAGTTGATGGTCGAACGAGCCCTGGAGATCACGTCGGCCGACATCGGCGTGGTGGATCTGGTCGTGGCGGAGAGGGACGAGCTGCTGGGTGCCCTGGCGCTCGGTGAGGGCGCCGCCACGCATCAAGGCCACCGCATCCCCCGGCAGGGGACCCTGGCCGGCGCCGCGTTGCACACGGGCGGACTGCTGGCCGCCGAGGACGTGACGCGTGATCCGCGGGTCACCTTCAGCCCGGAGCGGTGGAAGGGCATGGGCCCGGCGGTCGCCGTCCCCATCGGAACGGCCGAGGGGTTGCGCGGCGTGCTGGTCCTGGCCCGCCGCGCCGGGCGTCCCGTATTCGGCGAGGGCGAGATCGCTCCGCTGCCCGGCTTCGCCGGTCAGGCCGCGCTGGCCCTGGAACTCGCCGAGCGGCGGCGCGATGCCGAGCAGATGAGTCTGCTCGAGGACCGGGACCGGATCGCCAGGGACCTCCATGACCTGGCGATCCAGCGGCTGTTCGCGACCGGCATGACCCTGCAGAGCGCCCAGCGTTTCGTTCAGCATCCCGAGGCCTCCGAGCGCCTGATGCGGGCGGTGGACGATCTCGACACCACCATCAAGATCATCCGCTCGACCATCTTCGGGCTCCGCGCCCACGACACGGGGGCGGCGACCGCTCCCGGCTTGCGCGTGCGGATCGCGCGGACCGTGGAGGAGGCCGTCACGGCGCTCGGCTTCACGCCCGCGCTGCGCATGGAGGGCCTGATC
This sequence comes from Streptomyces sp. NPDC059900, assembly GCF_050270335.1. Lineage (NCBI taxonomy): Bacteria > Bacillati > Actinomycetota > Actinomycetes > Kitasatosporales > Streptomycetaceae > Streptomyces > Streptomyces sp. NPDC059900. Next base: position 4,776 of record NZ_JBNNJZ010000243.1, on the reverse strand, counting down.
GACACCGATGTGCCCGCCGGCATCGCCGACGACGCGGCGGCCGTGCTCAGCGAGGCGCTCGCCAACATCGTCCGGCATGCCCGGGCATCGGCCGCGGAGATCTCCCTGGTCGTACGCAAGGAACACCTGACCGTCACCGTGACGGACAACGGCCTCGGCATCGGTCACGGCACCGGCACCGGCACCGGCACCGGCACCGACGAGAGCGGGCGCCGCAGCGGGCTGCGCAATCTCGCCGAGCGGGCCGGGAAGCTGGGTGGCACGCTCACCCTCGAAAGGGGACCGGACGGTGGCGGCACACGCCTGGAGTGGCGGGTTCCGCTGCCCGGCCTGTGAGCCGGAAGAGGTCAGCGTGACTGGCGCGGGTCGAAGTGGGCGGCGATCACGGCGGCTTGGATGCGGCGTTCGACGCCGAGCTTCGACAGGAGCCGGGAGATGTGGTTCTTGACGGTCTTCTCCGAGAGGTAGAGCTGCTTGCCGATCTGCCGGTTGGTGAGGCCTTCGCCGATCAGGGCGAGGATGTCGCGCTCGCGTTCGGAGAGCACGGCCAGCTTGGCGTCCTGCGGGGCCGCCGCCTCGTCCGGCCCGCGCAGCGTGCTCATCAGGCGGGTCGTGGTCGCCGGGTCGAGCAGGGACTGGCCCGCGGCGACGGTGCGTATCGCGTCGATCAGGTCGGTGCCCTTGATCTGCTTCAGGACGTAGCCCGCCGCCCCCGCCATGATCGCGTCCAGGAGCGCGTCGTCGTCATCGAAGGAGGTCAGCATGAGGCAGGCCACCTCCGGCATCTTCGAGCGCAGTTCACGGCAGACCGTGATGCCGTCGCCGTCGGGCAGCCGGATGTCGAGAATGGCCACGTCCGGGCGCAGAGCCGGACCGCGGATCAAGGCCTGCTCGCTCGTGCCGGCTTCTCCGACGACCGAGATGTCGGGTTCGGAATCCAGCAGGTCGTGCACTCCCCGGCGTACGACCTCGTGGTCGTCGAGGAGGAAGACCCGGATCGGGTGCTCCGGTGTGTAGGAACGTACGGTCATGGCTGCCCCCTGGATGTCGACGGCCCCGTTCAGACGGGTCCCGTTCAGGCCCCGTTCAGACGGTCCCGTTCAGGTCCCGTTCAGATCGTGTCGGGTGGGCGGCGGGGCGCGCCAGGTCCGGATGGGCCCCACCGGCGCGTCACCCCCGCACGCCGCTTCCGCTGCCGTAGGGGGCGTACAGGTCAAGGAGGCGGGTCCTGGCGGACTGCAGGCGGTGGGCGAGCACGCGCCCCACCCATTGGCCGACGACCGCGCCAAGGACCGGGTCGTCCTCGCACATCAACCGGACCGCGAGCGCGTCGAATTCGTCGGCCCGCACCGGGCTCTGCGCGACGGCGCCGAGCTGCCAGACGTAGGGCGGGAACATCCAGGACCAGCCGACCAGTTCACCGTGGCCGAGGGTCTCGATGTCGGCGGCACGGCGCCCCGGCACATGCATGTCCAGGACGACCGATCCGGTACGGATGATCCAGAACCGGCCCGCGTGCCCGCCCTCCTCGAACATCCGCGTCCCGGCCGGGAAGAACGCCTGGCGGGCGATGCGCATCAGCCGATTGCGGTGCTCGGCCGGAAGTGCGCTCATCATGGTCGTGGTGTTGCTCATCGCTCCGTCTCCTTCTGGTGCGCCGCGTCCTTGAGGGCGGCCGCCTCTTCGGTGAGGGCCGGCTCAGGGCGCCCGGCGGCCATGAGGATCGCTCCCCTCCTGCGCTCCCCATAGCCGCTGTCCGGGAAGTGACCGCATCTGCGTTCCCTGCTCACCAGCCTCGGCGAGGAACGGCAGGCGGGGCAGGGGCCGAGCGGCCCTGTTCGGGCCCGATCGGTCCGGGGTGAACGGGCACTGCTCCGGGGCGCTCACGGCCTCAGGGCCCCTCCTGGCGCGCTGTGCTCTCGCCCCGCAGGGTGGCGCCGATGTGCTGTGCCCACGTGGTGATCTGTTCGAAGTCGCGGAAGTCGCCGCCCTGCCCGGTCCGAATGATCATGCGGGCGACCCGGCCCTTCGCTCCTTCTTTGAGGCAGCCGCCGAAGGTGACGTGTTCCCTGGCATCGAGTCGGATCAGGGCGCGGCGCACGGCCGGCACCGGCGGGATGTCCCGCTCCGCCGCCGACGCGTCCAGGGGCCCGCTGCTGAACAGCCACACCGGGGTCCCGGCCAGCGCCCGCGCGCTGCGCCGGACGAACCGGCGGGCGTCCTTGTGCCAGCGCCCCGCATAGAGCGCACTGCCCAGCACGAAGGCGTCATAGGCCAGGACATCGCCGACATCGGGCATCCTCCGCAGTTCGGCCTCCAGGCCCTCCTTGCACAGGACCTCCGAGATCGTGCGGGCGATCTCGGCCGTGGACCAGTTCTTCGTCGCGTAGGCGACGAGCACCTTGATGGTCATGGCGGTGCGTCCCTCCTCGGCGTTCAGAGTTTGCGCAGCCAGTCGTCGGCCACGCCCCGCAGGGCCTGATCGTCCGGCTGGAGGTGTGAGTCGTCCAGGCGGTAGGCGAGCTTGTCGACGACCGCGACGACTCCGTCGATCTCACGCGTCATGTGCAGCGCGACGGGGACTTCACTGCGGCGCTCCAGCTGTCCCTCGAGGGTCACCACACCGTCGTACACGTCGACCTTGATGGCCAGGGGACCCAGCCACAGGGTGCGGACCAGGACCTCCCCGATCACTTCGCGACGGATCTCGTCGTCCGCGCGCAGGAACACCTGAAGCAGGTCGCGCCGGGTGACGATGCCGACCAGGCGGTCCTCGTCGTCGACGACGGGCAGCCGCTCCACCTTGTGCCGGGCCATCAGGCGGGCGCCCTCGGCGATGGTGTTGTCGGCGTGGACACACACGGGCGGCGTGGACATCAGCTGTCCCGCGGTCCGTGCGGTCGCTTTGGCCCGGCCTTTCCGCGCGGCGCGGCTCATCCGCGGCATCCGGAAGCGGCGCGGCTGCCGGTAGGGGTCACCTGCCTGTGCCTCGCGTGCCAGCAGGTCCGTCTCGGAGATCACTCCGACCACCTTGTCGTCGGCGTCGATCACGGGCAGGCCGCTGATGCGGTGCTCGGACAGGCGGGCGGCCACCTCCTTGAACGGTGTGCCGTACCGGGCGCTGACCACCTCGCCGGTCATCACTGAGCCGATCTTGCTGTGCTTCATCCTTTTCTCCTCCTCAGCGCAGTCGGCGCAGATAGGGGTCGTGGGCGGTCCGCGGCAGCAGCCGGATGCGCGCGTCGAGTGCCGTGGTGCCGCCGGGCCGGGCCAGGACCGGGTTGAGGTCGGCCTCGGCAAGCTGCGGCAGGTCGCAGGCCATCCGGGACAGCCTGTGCAGCAGTTGCTCCAGGCCTTCGAGGTCGACCGGGCCGCTGCCTCCGTGTCCGAAGAGCAGCGGGGCGCAGCGCGGCGCGGTGATCAGGTCGTGGACGTCGAGGTCGGTGAGCGGGGCAAGGCGGGCCGCGTGGTCCGCGAGCAGTTCCGTGGCCGTGCCGCCGAGTCCGAACAGGACCAGCGGACCGAACACCTCGTCCTGGACGACACCGGCGACCAGTTCGGTGCCGCGCCCGGCGAGCGGCTGGACCACCACACCCGTCAGCAGACCGGCGAACCGGGTCGCGAAGTCCCGGAAGGCGGCGCGTACTTGGGCGTCTCCCTGCAGATCGAGGTGGATGGCGTGCTGCTCGCTCTTGTGCAGCAGACCGGGCCAGGCCGCCTTCATCACCACCCGGCCGTCCGGGCCGCGCAGCCGCTCGGCGGCCATGGCCGCTTCGTCCTCGGTCTCGGCCCAGGCCCAGGGCAGTTGGGGGATCTTGTAGCAGGCGAGCAGTTCGGCGCAGGTGCGCGGGTCGAGCCAGCCGCCTTCGAGGTGCCCGGCCAGCCAGGTGTCCGCCACCGCCCGGGCCCGCCCCGTCTCCGTTCCCGCGAGGTCGGGCACGGTGCCGGGCGGACGGGCCAGCCACTGGGCGCGGCGGGCGGCGTGGGCCAGGGCGCGCGCGGCGGCCTGTGGATCGGCGAATGCGGGTACGAACCCTCCTTCCGCGCACGGCAGCAGCCGTACGGGCAGCGCCTGGCCGAGGAGGACCGCGGCGACCGTTCGGGAGCGACGGCCGGGGGCGCCGGTGAGGGCCCGGACGAGATCGTCGCCAGTCGCCGCGGCGACCGCGGTGGGGACAAGGACCACCAGGACGGAGTCGATGGCGCCGGACAGCATGAGCCGGTCCACCGCGTTCCTGAGCTGCGCCTCGGTGACGGCAGCGGTGGCGTCGACCGGGCCCGCGGCCGAGGCTCCCGTGGGCAGGGCTGCCAGCAGGTCATCCATCAGGTCGGTCGGCAGCTGCGGCAGGCTGAGCCCCGCCTCGGCGCACGCGTCGGCCGCGAGGACGCCCGCGCCGCCCGCGTTGGTGACGATGACGACGCGATGGCCGTCCGGCGCTGCCTGTGAGTGCAACAGGGCTGCAGTTTCCAGGAGTTCACCGATCGTGCGGGTGGCTGTGATGCCTGCCTGGGTGAACAGGGCCTGGCGGGTCATGGTCCGCGGGGCGGCCGCGGCGGTGCGTGAGGCCGCGGCCCGCCGGCCGGCCTCGGTACGGCCCGCGTCGACGGTGAGGACGGGCATGCGCCGGGTCACCCGCCGCGCGGTGCGGGAAAAGGCCCGTGGGTTGCCGAATGACTCCAGGTGCAGCAGGGCCAGGTCGGTGACGCCGTCGCCCTCCCACCACAGGAGCAGGTCGTTGCCGCTCACGTCGTACTTGTCGCCGAGCGATACGAAGC
>NZ_JBNNJZ010000242.1:0-11786 GCF_050270335.1 Streptomyces sp. NPDC059900 | reverse complement strand
CCCTAAGGGTTGTCACAGGTCAGCGGCAAAGCCGCTCTCCTCCCGAGGACGGACGACCCCGGCCCTCCAGACCAGGTACGTTCGATTCGTGGCTGGATTCAGGATCGGACGCGGCCGGGACAACCGCACCCCGCAAGCACGCCCCCAACAACGACCGCGGCAGGAGCCGTACGGACAGCAGGCCCCCCGGGGCCAGCAGCCGCCGTACGGCTACCCTCAGCCGCCCTCCCAGCAGTACGGCGGTCAGCCGCCCTACGGCCAGGGTCAGGGCGGTGGCCACGGAGGCGGCCAGGGCGGCGGTTACGGCGGGCAGCAGTGGCCGCAGGCCGGCGGCCACCAGGGCAACCACGGCGAGCCGGAGTATTTCGGCGGCGGCCACGGAGACCCGGGGCACGGCGGCCAGGGGGGTCAGGGCGGCTTCGATCCGTACGCCGCCAACAACCCCGGTCACACCCAGGCCTTCTCCGTGGGCGAAGACCCGTACAACCAGGGTGACACCTACCGCGCCGGCCAGGCCCCCGCGCCCGTGGGCCCGCGTCTGCACTGGAAGGACCTCCTGCGCGGCATCGTGCTGAGCCCCGGTCCGACCTTCCTCCAGATGCGGGACTACGCGATGTGGGCCCCGGCCGTCATCGTGACGTTCCTCTACGGCCTGCTCGCGATCTTCGGCTTCGACGGCGCCCGCGAGGACGCGATCAACGCCACGATCTCGACGGCCGTCCCGTACGTCCTGACGACCGGCATCGCGATCACGATCAGTGCGTTCATCCTCGGCGTGGTCACCCACACCCTGGCCCGCCAGCTCGGCGGCGACGGCGCCTGGCAGCCCACGGTCGGCCTCTCCATGCTGATCATGTCGATCACGGACGCGCCCCGCGTGGTCGTGGCGATGTTCCTCGGCGGCGGCCAGCCCTTCGTCCAGCTCCTCGGCTGGGCCACCTGGGTCGCGGCGGGCGCGCTGCTCACGACGATGGTGAGCAAGTCGCACGACCTGCCGTGGCCGAAGGCGCTCGCCGCGGCGTCAATCCAGCTGCTCGCGCTGCTCGCGATCATCAAGCTGGGCACGTTCTGACGACGTGGAACGGAGGCGGGCCCCGGCGGATGCCCGCCGGGGCCCGCCTCTTTCTTGTTCTTGTTGCTTGCTGATTGCTGCTTACTGCTTGCTGCCGCTCAGGCGTCGAGAACCTGCCCGGCACGCTTCACGACGGGAGCTTCGACGCTCCACGGGAAGTTGATCCAGTCGTCGGTGCGCTTCCAGACGTACTCGCACTTCACGAGCGACTGCGACTTCTCGTAGATGACGGCGCTGCGCACCTCGGCGACATGATCGAGGCAGAAGTCGTGCACGAGCTTCAGCGTCTTGCCGGTGTCGGCGACGTCATCCGCGATCAGCACCTTCTTGTCGGTGAAGTCGATCGCGTTCGGAACGGGCGCGAGCATGACGGGCATCTCCAGGGTCGTCCCCACGCCCGTATAGAACTCGACGTTCACCAGGTGGATGTTCTTGCAGTCGAGCGCGTACGCGAGCCCGCCCGCGACGAAGACGCCACCGCGGGCGATGGAGATGATGATGTCGGGCTGGTAGCCGTCATCGGCGATGGCCTGCGCGAGCTCGCGCACCGCGTCGCCGAACTTCTCGTACGTAAGGTTCTCGCGCACGTCACTCATGCTGGATGTCACACCTGGGTCCGATGGAAATTGAGGAAGGAACGGGAGGCGGTCGGCCCGCGCTGCCCTTGGTAACGCGATCCGTACCGCTCCGAGCCGTAGGGCGCCTCGGCGGGCGACGTCAGGCGGAACATGCACAGCTGGCCGATCTTCATGCCGGGCCAGAGCTTGATGGGCAGCGTCGCGAGGTTGGAGAGCTCAAGCGTCACGTGCCCGGAGAAACCGGGGTCGATGAACCCGGCCGTGGAATGTGTCACAAGGCCGAGCCGCCCCAGGCTGGACTTCCCCTCGAGCCTGCTTGCGAGGTCGTCGGGCAGGCTGATGACCTCGTACGTGGAGGCCAGCACGAATTCGCCGGGGTGCAGGATGAACGGCTCGTCGCCCTCGGGCTCGACGAGCCGCGTCAGGTCGGCCTGCTCCACGGAGGGGTCGATGTGGGGGTAGCGGTGGTTCTCGAACACCCGGAAGTAGCGGTCGAGCCGCACGTCGATGCTTGAGGGCTGCACCATGGATTCGTCGTACGGATCGATCCGTACTCGTCCGGCGTCGATCTCGGCCCGGATGTCCTTGTCTGAGAGAAGCACGCACCGAGGATACGCAGAGCGCGCGGGCCCGCCCCAATCGGACGGCCCCGCGCGCTGCGGTTCTCACTTTTCCCGGCGTTCCTCCGCGTCCCCCGCGCCGCGCTGCCCCCGCGTCGCTACCGCCGCATCGCTACTGCTTCTGCGACGCGACCGGCACGGCATGCCGCAATCGGGCGCAGCGTGGACAGCGGATGAGGCGGCCGGGTCCGAGCCGGTCGGCCTTCTGCATCGGGAACGAAGCAGTGCTGAACACGTGCCCTTCGGCACATCGGACGACGGTGCGCTCCATCAAGTCCTCGAGTCCCTTCCCCAAAGCCGTAGTTGAGCTCGTGGCTCGCCGCATGATGCTCGCGGGCGAGGCGACGACGAGAGGCCACATTACGGGACGAATGGGGCGCCCCTGCACGCGGCACTCCGGCTCTTCACCGTACGCCCCAACTCCCGCGTCCCGCAGAGCCATCCATGCCCCGGACAGCACGCAGACCCCAGGGCAAAAGCGCCCGGGGCCTGGAATGAGGTAGAGTGTGCGACGTTACGACACCGCCACAGACGGTGTCTTTCGCGGGTGTAGTTTAGTGGTAGAACATCAGCTTCCCAAGCTGAGAGTGCGAGTTCGATTCTCGTCACCCGCTCCACACTTGAGGCCCAGGTCAGCGACCTGGGCCTTTTTGCTGTGTCCGCTGATCACTCGCCGCGTGCCAGATCCGTGCCAGAAGGGTTCTCGCGCTGCTGGTCGGAGGCTGCTCCCCGGGCCCGACGAACGGTCGCGTCCAGCCCTGCGGCGACTTCCTGCTGTCGGTCGTCGTCGGAGTGCTGGTAGATCAACGCGGCCTTCTCCGACGACTGCCCGGCTCGGACCATCGTGTCCTTGAGCGTGGCACCTGAACGGGTCGACAGCGTATGCCCGGTGTGACGAAGGTCGTAGAACCGGAACCCCTCCGGCAGACCGTCAACGAGCTGCCGGGCCTTGCGCCACTTCCGCCCAAAGGTGCTGCGTCGGAAGGGAGCTCCCCGCTCGCCGACGAAGACAAGCCCGTCAGGACTCGACTCGACGTACGACTCCAGATGCCAGCGCAGCTCGCGGTGGAGGAACGCGGGCAGAACCACGGTCCGGGTACCGGCCTCGGACTTGGTGTCGCCCTGTACGCGCCGCCCGTTCATGCGCTCCGGCTCTGCGGCACGCACACGAATCCGCAGGGTGTCGAGGTCGATGTCCTTGCGACGGAGGCCGGCCAGCTCTTCCGGCCGCAGCGGACCGTACGCCCCGAGATAGACCATGAGCCGCCACCGCATACCCATGGCTTCGGCGAGCGCGTCGACCTGGCCGACAGTGGCAATGCGCCGCTCAGCAGCCTTTTCCTTACCGGCGCCCTTGATGCGACAGGGATTCCGGGTGACCAGCTCGTCGTCGACCGCCGTCTCCATGACGGCCTTGAGGAGTCGGTACGCCTTGGCGGTCATCGTCTTCGCCCCTGTGCTCCGCAGCCGTTCAGCTCGCCATTCGCGGACACGCGGCGCGGTGATCTCGTCCAGGTCGAGATCAGCGAAGGCGGTGAGGTGCTTATCCAGGAGATACCGGTAGAGATCTTGGGTGAGCGGCGCGAGCTCCCGTTCCTCCACCCACTTGTCCGCGTAGGCGCGAAAGCCCACGGCCCCCGCGTCAGGGTCCCTCCACTCCCCTCGGCGGATCTCCGTCTGTTTCTCGGCGAGCCAGTCATCGGCGTCCGTTGTCGTCTCGAAGGTGAACGGAGCCGGGCGCATCACGCCGTCCGGCCCCGGGTACCGCGCCTGATACCGGCCTGACGGCAGCCGCCTGATCGCACCAAAGCGGCGGCGTCTCCCCCTGCTGTTCGCCATCAAGCAGCCCTTCCGTAGCGAGCGCGGGGCCGCCTGATCGGCTGCACTGTGTGGGAGGTGATGAATTCCTCGACCGCGCTCTCCGGGATGCGCACGTGGCGGCCGACCTTCACGTACCGGATGCGGCGCTCCTCGATGAGCCGACGCGGGAAGCGGGGCGTCGTGCCGAGCAATTCGGCGACCTGATCGACAGAGAGATGGCGCTCAGCCACAGGTGGGTTCCCCTTCCGTTCCAAGGGCGGGTTCGAGCGTTTCGGCGAGCCAGGCTTCGGTGTCGGTGAGGCCGGTTCCGGCGTAGACCCAGTGGTCGAGGACCAGGGTCGTGACCACCTCCGAAAATCCGTAGGTGGTCTGGTCGTCGTCGGCGGCGGCTTGCAGGCGACGCCATTCGGCGCGGGCCGTGCGGAGCGCGCCGAGGGTGGTCGAGTAGCGGCGGGACTTCGTAGAGAAGTGGCCGCGGAAGCCGAGCATGTGGGCCCAGGCCCGGAGTCGGAGTTCCGCCAGGTCCTTGCGGGCACCGAGAGCCCAGGCGGTTCGGATCATGCGGCGCGCGTGGTCGCTGATGTCGAGCTGGGCGACTTCGGCGATGAACTTGAGAGGGCGGTCCAGAGCTCCCGTGGCAGTCTCGGCGCCCTTGGTCGCGTACTTGGCGATGTACGCGGCGACGGCGCGTTCGGTCAGCTCCTGGTCGCCGTCGAAGTCAGCCGAGCGGATCGTTCGTACATCGAGTTGGCGGCCGAAAGCGAAGGCGTGCGCGCGGCCGTCGATGACCGGGCCGTCTACTTGGGCAGCGGTGGCGGCGGCTCGGATGGCGTCGGTCAGCAGCTCGGCGGTCGCCCAGGCGGGCGGCGGGGTGTAGCCGCCGTCCGGGCCGTCGATGCGGATGACCGCGTGGAAGTGGACCGCACCGCGCTTCTGATACTCGGCGACCTTGGCGAAGGACACCCGCGCGTAGTCAGGCAAGACCCGCTGTGTGAGCCCGGCTCGCTTGGCGACCTCCCGGCGGACGTAGGTGGAGAAGCGCCGCCAGAGTGCACCGGCATGCGCGTTCCAGAGCACGGCCGCTTCGTAGTCGTAGGTGTCGGGGTTCAGCGGGGTGCCGAGGGCGGTGTCCTCCTGGTCGTGGACGACGCCGCAGCGGCACGGGCGGACTGTTCGGGCCGGGCCCTTGGGGCGGTTGTGGACCGGTCCGAACCCGGGGGCGGTGAAGGTGGCGAAGACGCGGGGGTGGGCGGCGACCTGTTCGGGGACGCCCTTGCCGCCGCGCAGGCCGGAGGTGATCAGGTGGAAGGTGTCGCGGCGGTAGACCTCTGCGCAGGCCGCGCACCGGGTCGTACGGCGGTTGTTGCAGCGGACGAGGAGGTGACCGGCCGGGAGGTCAGCGGAACCGAGGTGGTGGAGGACGTTGCCGATCTCGCCGGTTCGGGTGTTCACGGCGTGCTCGGTGCGGTGGCCGTCGAGGCGGATCGGGTGCGTGCAGCCGCCGAGTCCGGAGAGCTGGCGCAGGAGCGCGGGCATGGTGCCGCGGGCGGCTAGTTGTCCGAGTTCGCGCAGCGGGGGCGGGGTGGCGCGGGTGATGATGGCGGTACTCCTTCTGGCTTCGGCTAGGAGGGGCAGGGCCCTCGGGGCGGCGGATGCTTGGCGGTATCAGGGCCGCCCCGGGGGTCTGTCAGTGCTGGCGGTCTAGCGCCGCTGCTGATTGCGGAGCATCGAGCGGATGACCACGGCGCACACCGCGACGGAGATGGCCGTGACGGCGACGGCGGCCAGGAGCGCGGTCAGCACGACGCCGCCGACGAGGACGGCCACGACCGCCCCGGAGGTGACGGATATCTGAGGCGTCGACCGCTGCACGGGGGCGACCGGGGCGGCCACGGTGTGGATGTGTGCGGGCGGGGGCGTAGGGCTGTCGGGGTACTTGGGCTGGAACACGGCGAAGCTCTCCTTACCTACTCGTCTAGTCATGTGAGCCGTTTACGACGCCCACGCCGGAGCGCGTACCGGACTCGATGGCCGGGGCCATGAAGGTGCGCGAGAGAAGGAAGCCGAACAGTGCGATCACCACGACGATCCACGTGCGGACGCCGAGGAACTTCACTGCTCCCCAGGCGATGAGGCCGAGGACGAGCACGAGCGGCAGGCTGACGGTCACGGAGGCGGGTCCTTTCAGCGGACGGGGCAGCGGTGGGTACGGGCGGCCAGCTCGGCGGCGGCGCGGCTGTCGTAGTCAGCGGAGAAGCCGCAGCGCGGGGCCGTGCAGGCGGCGGTGTGCTTCTCGCGGCCACGACTGTCGTACGACGTGCCGACCTGGACTGGACCGATGCGGGCGACGGAGCGGAAGCGGCGGTTGGCGCTCATGTGGATCTCCCTTCAGGGCGTACAGAGCTTTCGGGCGTTCAGAGCTGAGCGGCGATGGCTGCGGCCATGGGCATCGGGACGCCGAGGCGGGCGCGAAGGGTCGTGGTGTCGATGGCCGTTCCGGTACGGGTGTGGTGCTCGGCGGCGACTTTGCGGGCGTGGTCGACCAGGGCGGCCGGGACGGATACGGGGGTCGGAGGGGGCGAGGCGGGCGCGGGATCGGTGGCCGGTGGCGGCGGGAGCTCCAATACGGGATCGGGCGCGTCCTCCTGGTCGTCCTGGTCGATGCGCTCGGGCTCTCGGTCGTCCTCCTCGGTCACGTCGTGCCGGGTCGGCGCCGAGTGCGCGAGGAGAGTGCCGCCGAGGAAGGCCACCGCTGGCCACCCCGCGACGAGGATGCGAAGCCAGGCCGGCACAGAGCTCATGTCGAGCAGTCCGGCGGTGGCGACGTTCGCGCCCAGCGAGGCCGCGAGCGCGATGACGAACCAGCACCAGCCCGCGGCTTTGGCCTCGCCGGTCCGCAGTCGACGCCAGGCGGCGACGAGCAGCAGGTCGACCGAGACCGGATAGGCCCACGCTTTCCATCCGTCCTGTCCGGCCGCCGAGGCGACATCGTGCAGGTGGGCGAAGGACAGGGCGGCGGCGATGACGGCCTGGACGAGCACCGCGTCGATACGGGCCAGTTGGGCGCGCATGCTGCGGCTCCTTCCGGGTTCAGACATGGCAGGGGTAGGGACGTGGCGCGAGGCGGTCACGCCGACCGGGGTGGGTGGGTGCGGGTCAGCCGGTGACCGGTCGCGGCTTCACAGCCGGGGCCGGGGAGTCGACGGGCTGCGCGGGCACAGTGGGCCGGAAGGGCTTCAGCGCGGGCAGGTCAGGAACCAGGTGGGCCCAGTCGCGGCAGGTCTCGGCGGCGTCGGCGAGGGAGAGATACGGCGTACGGATGCGGGACCAGCCGCCGGAGGTGTCACCGGCGACGGCGAGACCGGGCCGTTCGGCAGGGATGGCGCAGGCGGCGGAGACCGCTTCGGGGGCGATGTCGCCGAGCGCCATTTTCGCGGAGCCTTCGTCGTTCACGCGGTGGCAGACGCGGCCGGTCAACTGGGCTCGGAGCATCGTTGCGCCCTTGCCGAGCTCGGCGCCGAATCGCTGTCCGCACACCTCCAGGTAGATACCGGCCGCGCGGCCGAGCTGAGCAAGCCGGATGAGCTGGGTGACCATCTCGTCCCGCCGTTCTTCCTCCTTCTTCGTGGCGACGAGGAAGAGTTCCGCCACTTCGTCGACGAACAGCACCACGGGAACGGGCCGTTCCTGCTCGGGCAGCCCCCAGATGTCGGAGGTGATCTGCTCGTCAGGCGTGCCCGGGGCGATCCCCTGCCGGGCCTTGATCAGGTCGTACCGGTCCTCCATCTCCTTGATGAGTACGGGCAGCAACTCGGCGGCCTGCTCCGGGTCGGTGGCGAGCGCCGACAGCCGCGGGGCGAAGGGCGCCAGCTCCACACCGCGCTTGCAGTCGATGCCGACCAGGGCGACGGACTGCCGCGCGAGTCCGGCGAGGAGGTGCCGCAGGTACATGGACTTGCCCGACAGGGTGGCGCCGAGGCTGAGCCCGTGCGGAACGACGCGGTAGTCACGTACGAAGGGAGTCGCGTCCTCCCGCAGCGCTACGAGCACTTGCAGGAACCGGCCCACCGCTTTGCGCGGCATGCGGACCTCGCGCAGTACGTCGTAGCCGACGAGTCGCAGCTCCACCACGCCAGGCTTGATTGTGGTCACGTAGACGGCGTGAACTCCCCAGGCATGCCGCAGGCGTTCGGCCGAGGCGGCCACGTCGGCGGGTTCCTGGCCGGGCGCGAGCCGCAGGCGAATCCGTAACCCGGTCGTGGTCGGGCGGATGATCCCGCGACGCGGCGGTACGGGCCGGATCTCCCCGCGCGTAGTTGCCTTGACCGCCAGGACCCGCAGCCGGGACGGCGTCACCGTCAGGCCGCAGGCTTCCATGACAGAGCCGTACGAGCTGAGCAGTCGGGCCGTGGATATCGGCAGGCCGACCGCGGACCAGTAAGCCCCCGGATGCTTGGCCCGGGCGTAGGCAGCCCCGCCGCCGAGTGCGGCGACAGGACCACCCACCTCCAGAAGCGTCGTCAGGTCGGTCATCAGGCCGAGGCCTCCATGGCGACCGGGAAGGCGGCCGGAGTGACGGCGGCGCAGCGGTAGGCGATGCCGTGCCGCTGCTGGCCGTTGAACACGCTCTCCCACGGCCGGGCCACCAGCCCGGGGAGCGAGACCGGCGCACCGAGCGCCAGCCCCTCAGAAACTCCGCTCTCCGGGATGGTCACCTTGATCAGGGACGACTCCCCCTCCTCGATGTAGACGACGCCGATCGTCATCAGGGCTTCACCGCTGTTGATGTCCTTGGCGATCTCGCCCGTCTGCCGGTCGCGGACCTTGGGCTCGGGCGCCTCAGTCAGCAGGATCGTCGCGGCCGAGGTCTCCACACGGATGGTGCGCAAGATTCTTCCCATCTACTCGTCTATACAAGATGCAGCTTTCGAACCCGACCTCCGGGAACGACGACCACGTTGCCACACAACTTGCCCACTCGTCTATACGAGTATGTCTGTTGGGATGTACGAGTTCTGGAAAGCGGACCCCGCGTGTCACGGCCGCCAGGCCCTTACGTAGCCGGGAGCTGGTACGACAGGACGTATGCGTCCGCCGCCATGACGGTGTCGCAGACCTCCACGGCCCGCCCTTCGGTGTCATACGCGGTGCGGACCAGGTGGATCACGGGCACGCCAGGAGCCAGCCGGAGCGTCTTCACTTCTGAGGGCGCGGGCATGCGTGCCCGGATCTCCTCCTCGAAGTGGTCGAGGTGGTGCCCCAGCTCTTCAAGGCGGGCGTAGATGCCGCCGGGGCCGGGGTTGGGTTCGGCGATCTGCGTACCGCGCGCGATGTCGAGCGGGAGGTAGGAGGTGGCGAACTCGACCGGCCGTCCGTCGAGCAGATACCGACGCCGACGAGCCAGCACGCGCCGCACAGAGCCGAGCCGGGTGGAGATGTCCTGCGTGGCCTTCTCCTCCTTGACCTCCAGGCTGTCGACCTGCGGGTGACTGCCCGCAGCATCGGCCTCGACGATGAAGGCGGACTTGCCCTGATCCCGGTGTCGCCGGGCGAAGCGGTCGGAGGCCAGACGCCGGACGGGCGGCCGGGGCCGCACGAAGACACCCTTTCCATGCTCGGCATGGACCAGGCCCTCACCCGTCAGCACCGAGAAGGAGTTCCGAACGGTCATCCGGGAGACGCCGTAATGCTCGACGAGTTCGGCTTCGGAGGGCAGCTTTTCGCCCTCCTTGAATCGCCCACGGTCGATGGCCTCGCGCAGCTGGTCGGCGATCTGCCGGAAGACCGCACGATCGCTCGTGGGGTCGAGATCACCGAGCAGACTCGGGAGTGACGTCACGTGTACTCCTTTAGGTATCTAGACGAGTGGGCGAGTGTTGTTGCTACGGTGGAAAGCCTAGCTATCCGGGAGGGCCGAGGACCTTGAGCACTGACCGTCCGCACTCCGTGAGCGTGGCCGGAGTCATCGTCGACGACCAGGGCCGAGCCCTTCTGATCAAGCGCCGCGACAACGGCCACTGGGAGCCCCCGGGCGGGATCCTCGAACGTGAGGAAACCATCCCCGAGGCCCTGCAACGCGAAGTCCTTGAAGAAACCGGCATCAAGATCGTGCTTCCTGCGACCCTGACCGGCATCTACAAGAACATGCGGGGCTTGATCGTCTCCATGGTCTTCCGCTGCGAGGCCGCCGACGGGACCCCCACTACCGGCGACGAGACCCGCGCACTGCGCTGGGCCACCCGCGAAGAAGTCACCGAACTTGCCGACGAGGCTTACGCGATCCGCGTCCTTGACGCACTCGACGCGGCATCCCCACCGGCCATCCGCGCCCACGACGGCGTGAAACTCGTCTAGCTCGAACCCGCTGCACATGGCGGCCTACCAGCACGAAGGAACTTGTATGCACGAGTATACGAGCACTATCCGAGTCTGGGGCCTCACTTGCCCAGGTTTCCCAGAAGAGGTCAGCCGGGCCCGACGCTGGACACGGGACATCCTTCGTGACTCGCCCCTGGCGGAGGACGCCGAGCTGATCGTGAGCGAGCTGAGCGCGAACGCGATCCTGCATACCGCCAGCGGTCACCAGTCGGGCAGCTTCTCCCTGACGGTCGAGGTAGCACCGCAGATCATCGCGTTGTCGGTCACGGACGACGGAGGCACGGGAACCGCCCCGAAGGTCGAGCACCAGGACGAGGAGGCGGAGCACGGCCGGGGCCTGGACATGGTCAGCGCTATCGCGCACCGGATCGTGGTCCACGACAGCGACAAGGGGCACACGGTCACCGCGGAACTCTTCACCGGCGCCGGCCGGGAGGGCCAGCCGTGCGGATGAGCGAGCCCCGACGCGGCTACTGGTGCGAGTGCTGGACGGAGACCGCCACGCAGCAGCAGCGGTCCGGGCCGCAGCTACGAGGATCGTTCGACGCCTACTCGGCACCGCAGGCCGACAGGTGGGTAGCGATTGCACTGCGCACCATCACACCGGCACTCGACGCCAAGGCCGCGGATGAAGCGTGGGAGTGGCTGTACGAGGGCCGCATCCACACCCGCAGGGCGCTCCTGCGCATACAGCCGTGCACGATCTCCGTGACGCACGCAGACACCAGCATCACTTGGACGATCCGCCCAGTGCTCTTCCTGCCTCTCGCCGACCGCCAGGCAGCGGAACTCCCAGCATGCGCTTACGACTTGAAGCCCCAGCAGACGGACTGAGTTACAACTTTCTCTACTGGTTCAAGTACCCGGCGCCGCTCCGCGCCGCCGGGCGGGCTCACGGCTCCGCTCGGGGCTCCCGCTCCTGCCTTCGGCCCGCTCCGCCCCGGCTGCGCCGACGCCCGCCCACACACGGACAGAGCCGAGTTCAATCGGCGATCACCCCACGCAAAGGCTCAAGGCAAGGCAATGCCTCCGGCGGGGGCGCTCTGACTCTGGGATGGAGGGGGCGCCGTACGCGACTGCG
Organism: Streptomyces sp. NPDC059900; assembly: GCF_050270335.1. NCBI lineage: Bacteria > Bacillati > Actinomycetota > Actinomycetes > Kitasatosporales > Streptomycetaceae > Streptomyces > Streptomyces sp. NPDC059900. Next base: position 236 of record NZ_JBNNJZ010000242.1, on the reverse strand, counting down.
GGCTCATCGTGGCGTGCGAGGGGGCTCCCATCCCGTCCACCATCGACCCAGGCCGAGCCGAGCAGACGCGGCCCATGGCGTCCAGGTCGTTCGTACAGTGGCGCGCTCCACCTGGACGCCATGAACCACGCCCGCTCCACATGCGTGTGGGTCGACGGCGGACGGGATGGGAGCTGGGGAAGTAGTGGGTTAGGGAAAGAGGTCGGGTGCGGGGGTGTCGGCGCGTAGCCTCACCC
>NZ_JBNNJZ010000241.1:0-11817 GCF_050270335.1 Streptomyces sp. NPDC059900 | reverse complement strand
GACTTGTTCCGCATACTGCGGACCCGGTGCGGACGGGTCTGTATCTGCTGTACATCGTGGTGATACCGACGGCGGTCGCCTACGCCCTCTACTTCGCGGGCGCCGCCGTCATCCGGTCGGCGACCGTCTCCGTGATCACGCTTCTGGAGCCGTTGAGCGCGGCGGTCATCGCGGTGCTGTTGCTGGGCGAGGCGCTGACGGCATCGACCGTGGCGGGCACCTTGCTGATGCTGGCCGCGGTTACCGGCCTTGCGGCCTCGGAGGCGGGGCTTGGGGGGCGGGGTCTCGCGGGGCGCCGTGGAGTGCGTGTGCCGTCCTGAGGCTGCGGGTGTGTGAGGGTTGTTCGCGCAGTTCCCCGCGCCCCTTACGGGGCGGGTCGGTCAGCGGCGGCGTAGTTGGTGGGCGTGTGCCGATGCGTCGCGGGGGCCGCTGCGGTTCGTGAGGGCCGTCGCGATCTGGTCCTGGATCTCCGGTGGCTTGTGATTGGCGTACTTGAACTTTGCCCGTACGTCCGTCACTTCCAGGCTCAGGGCCCGGATGCCGGAGAGCATGCGGCCGAACGGCGGCTCGCCCGGTGTGGCGGGGAGCGAGCCGCCGTCCGGCTGGAAGTGGGCGACCTGGCGGTTGAGGAGCTCTGCTTTCTCCGCCGGGTCGTCCACGATGCGGGCGGTGCAGCGGAGCTGGACGGCGGCGTAGAAGCTGGTCGGCACGCCGTGCTCGGGCGGGGTGTCCGGGGGCGCCTGCCAGGGGCCCGGCACGTACACGTAGTCGTCCACCACGCTGAGCAGCACCTCGGGGTCGGCTTCGAGCGCGGGCCACAGCGGGTTGGGGCGCGCCAGGTGGGTGATCACCCGGCCGTGCGCGCCGTGGCCGGCCTCGAAGGCGAAGTGGGCGGGCTGTACGTGCGGGGGCTCGCCGGGCAGGCCGTTGACGGCGAGCTGCCCGAAGTCGTGCGCCGCGAGCCACTGCTGCCACTCGGCGTCGGAGTGCGGGGCGTCCCAGGGGTGGATCAGCATCAGAGTTCGATGAGGTAGTCGGGGGTCTCGATGCCCGGGGCCAGGTCGCTCGACGGGACGAGGGGGTCGTGGCCCTTGCGCAGGGGGACGACGCCGGCCCAGTGGGGCAGGCCGAGGTCCTCGGGATCGTCGTTCGGGCCGCCGGTGCGCACCTTGGCGGAGACCGCGGCGAGGTCGAGGCTGAGCACGGCGGTGGCCGCGAGCTCCTTCGCGTTGGCCGGGCGGGAGTCCGCGGAGCGGCCCGGCACGACGTGGTCGACGAGCGCGTCGAGGGCGGCGCGCTTCTCCTCGGGGTCCGTGACCTGGTGGGCCGTGCCGTGGATCACCACGGAGCGGTAGTTGATCGAGTGGTGGAAGGCCGACCTGGCCAGGACGAGGCCGTCGACGTGCGTGACGGTCAGGCAGACCGCGAGGCCCGGGTCCTCCGCCTGCTGCCGCCGGGCGTCGCCCGCCATCCGCAGCGGCCGGGAACCCGTCGAACCGTGCACGTAGAGACGCTCGCCCACCCGGCCGTACAGCGTCGGCAGGACGACGGGGGCGCCGTCGCGCACGAAGCCGAGGTGGCAGACGTAGGCCTCGTCGAGTATCGCGTGCACCAACTCCTGGTCGTACGCGGCCCTGTCCCGCCCGCGGGTGGGGACGGTGAGGTCGGTCGGCGCGTACGCGGCGGTGTCGGCGGCGGTCTGGGTGCCGGCTTCGGATGCGACGCTCATTGCCTTCTCCATTGCACTAGTGCATAATCTGGTTTGTGCTAGGAGAGTATCGGATCGAAGGCCGGCGCGCAGCCGAGATCGCTGCCAGCGTGGAGCGCGCGGTGGGGGACGGAGGCCTGGAGCCAGGGCAACTCCTCCCGCCCATGCGGGAGTTGGCCGTGCGGCTCGGGGTGAATCCCAATACGGTGGCCGCCGCCTACCGCACGCTGCGGGAACGCGGAGTCATCGAGACGGCGGGGCGGCGCGGCAGCCGCGTACGCCCCAAGCCCGCCACGACGGCGCGCGAGCAGATCCGCGTGGACGTGCCGGCCGGTGTGCGGGACGTGTCGAACGGCAATCCGGACACGGCGCTGCTCCCCGCGCTCGCCGGGGCGTTCGCGGCGGCGGCCGCGGAGGGCGACCGGCACCCCGTGCTGTACGGGGAGGAGGCCGTCCACCCCGAAATGGCCCGCCACGCGCGCGTGGCCCTCGACGAGGACGGCGTGCCGGACGGCCCGGTCGCCGTCACCTCCGGGTCCCTCGACGCCATCGAGCGTGTCCTTGCCGCGCATCTCAAGCCCGGTGACGCGGTGGCGGTGGAGGACCCGGGCTGGGGCGCCCTGCTCGGTCTGATGCCGGTGCTCGGGCTGCGTACGGTGCCGGTGGGGGTCGACGACGACGGGCCGCTGCCCGCCGACGTCGAGCGGGCGCTGAGCGGCGGTGTCCGGGCGCTCGTCGTCACCGACCGCGCCCAGAACCCGACCGGCGCCGCGATCAGCGCCCCACGCGCGCGTGCCCTGCGCAAGGTGCTCTCCGCACACAAGGACGTGCTGCTCGTCGAGGACGACCACGGCCACGCCATCGTCGACCTGCCGCTGCACCCGCTGGCCGGCGTGACCCGCAGCTGGGCGTTCGTCCGCTCCACGGCCAAGGCGTACGGCCCCGACCTGCGGCTCGCCCTGCTCACCGGAGACGCCGTCACCGTCGACCGGGTCCTGGGGCGTCAGCGGCTCGGCCCGGGCTGGGTGAGCCATCTGTCCCAGCGTGCCGTGGTGCGTCTGTGGGCGGACGGCGCAGTCGACCCGGCCGAGGTGGCGGCGTCCTACGGCAAGCGGCGTGACGCCCTGATCGCCGCGCTCGCCGAGCGGGGCATCACCGCTCACGGGCGCAGCGGCATGAACGTATGGGTGCCGGTGCCGGACGAGACCGGCGCGGTCGCCAGGCTGCTGCACGCCGGGTGGGCGGTGGCTCCGGGTGCGCGCTTCCGGATCAGCGCGCGGCCAGGGGTGCGGATCACGGTGTCGACGCTGGGGGCCGGTGACATCGAGGCGGTGGCGGACGCCGTCGCCTCCGCCACCGGGCCCGCTCCGGCGCGGCGCTATGAATGAGCGGGGCTATGAGTGAGCGGGGCGTTCCCGCCTGCGGTCGCGTGGCCTGGACTGGGTGAGGGCCGCGCCCGCCAGGACGATCACCGCGCCGACCGGTGTCGACCAGCTCAGGGATTCGCCGAGCACGGCGACGCCCGCTGCGGTGGCGATGACCGGGACGAAGTAGGTGACCATCTGGGCCGTCGTCGGTCCGACCTCGGCGACGAGGCCGTACTGGATGAGGAAGGCGAGCCCGGTGCCGACGGCACCCAGTGCCACGATCGCGAGGAGCGGCACGACGGGGAAGTGCGTGGGCAAAGACGTGAACAGCGGGGTGACCACGGCCAGTTCGACGGTCGCGACCAGCAGCTGGGCGCCGGTCAGGGAGAGGTTGGAGTGGCCGGACCCGGCCAGGGTGCGCCGTACGTAGATCCAGCCGATCGGGTAGCTCAGCGAGGCGAGCAGCGCGAGCGCCGTGCCGCCGAAGTCCACGCCGTTGAAGCCCTGCCAGGCGCCGAGCACCGTGAGCACTCCGAGGAAGCCGATGCCCAGGCCCGCGACCCTGCGCCGCGTCGGACGGTCCTCGGAGAGCGCGACCAGGGAGAGCGCCATGCCCCACAGGGGCGAGGTCGCGTTGCAGATGCCGGCCAGCGTGGACGGGATCGTCAGCTCCGCGTACGCGAACAGCGAGAACGGCAGGGCGTTGAGGAACAGCGCCGCGACCGCGAGATGCGCCCACGTCCGTGCCCCGCGCGGCAGCCGCTCGCGCTTGGCCACGAGGGCGGCCGCGACGACCGCGGTGCCGAACACCAGGCGCCCCAGGGTGACCTGGAACGGTGCGTAGCCCTCCGTGCCCACCTTGATCAGCAGGAAGCTGAAGCCCCAGATCAGCGAGAGGACACCGAAGCGCAGGCGCCAGCCGAGAGCGCGGCGCCCCTTCGGATCGGCGGGGGCGGGGGCGGGGGCGGGTGCGAGGGCTGGGGCGGCGAGGGGGACCTGAGGGGTGCGGGTGACGCTCATGTACGTCACCCTGGAGCAGGGAAACCTCGTAGAACAAGCGAATTAAACTGCCCAATATCGCGTAGCATTGCTTACATGTTGAACCTGGAGCGGCTGCGCACCCTCGACGCCCTGGCCCGGCACGGCTCGGTCAGCGGCGCGGCCGCGGGGCTGCACGTCACGACATCGGCGGTCTCCCAGCAGATGACCAAGCTGGAGCGCGAGGTGGGCCAGCAACTCCTCGCCAAGAACGGCAGGGGAGTGCGCCTCACCGACGCCGGACGGCTGCTCGCCGAGCACGCCGCGCGCATCCTCTCCCAGGTGGAGCTCGCGCAGTCGGACCTGGAGGAGCAGCGCGGCAAGGCCGTCGGCGAGCTGCGGATCTCCGCGTTCCCCACGGCGATGCGCGGCCTGCTGCCCGCCACGCTCGGCGCCCTGCGGGCCGGGCATCCCGGGCTGCGCGTCCGCTCCCAGGAGCTCGAGCCGCAGCCGGCCGTGGCCGCCGTGCTGCGCGGCGACCTCGACATGGCGGTCGTCCTCGACTGGTACAACAAGCCGCTTCCGATGCCCGAAGGCCTGGTCAAAGCGTCTCTCCTGGACGACCCCGCCGACGTGGCCATGCCCGCGGCGCACCCCCTCGCCGACCGCGCCGAAGTGGACCTGGAGGAGTTCGCCGACGACGAGTGGATCACCTGGGCGGAGGGGGAGTTCTGCCACGAGTGGCTGATGTTCACGCTGCGCGCCAAGGGCATCGAGCCGCGGATCGCGCACCGCGCGGAGGAGCACCACACCCAGCTCGCCCTGGTGGCCGCGGGGCTCGGTGTGTGCGTGGCGCCGCAGTTGGGGCGTGATCCGATGCCTGCCGGGGTGCGGACGGTTCCGGTGCGGCACCGGGTGCACCGCCATGTGTACGCGGTGTGGCGCGCGGACGCGGACCGCCGGCCCTCGATCAGGGCGGCGGTCGAAGCGCTTCAGGAGGCAGGGGCCGGGGCGGTCTAGCTCTCGGGGGAGGGCCGGGGCCTGGCCGTGCGGGCGCTCAGGGGCGCGACTGAAGGCCCGCCAGTTTCCGGAAGTCCCAGGACGCGATCGCGTCGGGCGTGAGCCGGATCCACGCGTGCTTCCCGTCGTCCGGCATCGTGTCCATCCCGAAGTACTTCCGGGCGAAGAGCCGCTCGGGAGGGTCGAGTCCGGGGCGGGGCTCGCCCGCATGGGTCGCCTCGACGGAGAGGACCGCCGTCCCGGACAGCTCCACGCCGTGCAGCTCTGCGTACTCCACGCCGGAGTCGATCACCACGGCCATCCGCTGGTCTTTCCGCAGGTCCGCCCAGCGCTTGCTGCGGGTGATCGAATACAGCCACAGGGACGTGCCGTCCCAGGCGAACCAGAGCGCGCTGACGTGCGGGGCGCCGTCACCGGACACGGTCGCGACCCGGCAGGTGCGCTCCGCGGCGAGGAACGCGTCGAGCTCGTCCGGCGACATCATGATCCTGCGGCCCCGGCGCTGTGTGTCGGCCATCGGTCCTCCCGCGACAAGTGGAAAAGGTCGGCGCACCACGAGAACTGACAAACCGTCAGCTCTGGGTGCCAGGAAAGCATGCGGTCTCTTCCGCCCTGACGCAATGGCCGCTAACCTCCGCGCATCCCGCGCACCGGGCGCCGCGAAGGCTCCGGACGACCCGACCGACCCGGACAGGGGGAGCCATGCCGTCGTACGAACAGCTCAGGGAACTCCTCGATCCCGCCACCACCGTACTGATGACCGTCGAGTGCCAGCAGGGCGTGGTGGGCACCGAGAGCGCGCTGCCCGAACTCGCCGACGAGGCACGCTCGTCGGGCTGCCTCGCCAATGTCGCGCGGCTCGTCTCCGCCGCCCACCAGGCTGGGGTCCAGGTCCTGCACGCCGTCGCCGAACGGCGGCCCGACGGACGCGGCGCCAACCGCAACGCCCGCCTCTTCCGTGCCGCGGGCAAACTGCCCGTGCAGCAGCTCTCCGGCACCAAGGCGGTACGGATCGCGCCGCCCGTCGAGGTGGCCGACGAGGACTTCGTCGTACGGCGGCTGCACGGGCTCTCGCCCCTGGCGGGCACGGACGTCGACCCGCTGCTGCGCAACCTCGGGTGCCGCACCCTGATCGTGACCGGTGTGTCGGCGAACGTGGCGATACCGAACGCCGTCTTCGACGCCGTGAACCTCGGCTACACCGCCGTCGTGCCGTCGGACGCCATCGCGGGAGTCCCCTCCGACTATGCACCCGCGATGATCCGCAACACGCTCGCCCTGGTGGCCACCATCGCCACCACCGAGGACATCCTCGGCGGCTGGAAGCGCCCCCGGCCCGCTTGAGCTAGGCCAGTTTGATCGAGTCCCCGTCCACGGTGATCTCGGCGGCGGACAGCGGTTTCGGCGCCGGGGACGCCTGCACGCTCCCGTCGGCGATGGCGAACTTGCTGCCGTGACAGGGGCAGTTGATGGTGCCGCCCTCGACGCTGGTCACCGGGCACTGCTTGTGGGTGCAACGGTTGGAGAAGGCCTTGAACTCGCCCTCCGTCGGCTGCGTCACCACCACCCCCGCATCCTTGAAGATCTTGCCGCCGCCCACCGGGATCTCGGATGTCTTGGCGAGCACGGCCCCGGCGGCGCCGCCCCCGGCCTCCTTGCCGTCATCGCCGTCATCGGGTTTCTGCTCCGCGGCCGGGTCGGAGCCGTAACCGTCGTCGCTCTCGCCGCCGCAGGCCGCAAGGGCGGCGGCCAGACTGACGACGCCCGCCGCCGCGACGACCGAACGGCGGGACGGCACGGGCAGGTGTTCCTTCGAAATGGTCATGTCCGGTGGTACGAGGCCGCGCCCCGCTGTGTTCAAACGCGTCTGCACTTCTTGCGCGAGCCCCGTTCGGACCGGCATTAACCTGGGGCAATGCTCACCGAAGTCACCGCGGTCCGCTACGTCACGCCCTTGCGGGAGGGCGGATCGCTCCCCGGCCTCGTCGAGGCCGTCGACGGCCGGGGAACGTACGCGCCGTACGTCATGAAGTTCACCGGAGCCGGACAGGGCCGCAAGACGCTGGTCGCCGAAGTGATCTGCGGGCAGCTCGCGCGCGGCCTCGGCTTCCGGATGCCGGGCCTGACGACGATCGGGCTCGACCCGGTGCTCGGCCTCGGCGAGCCCGATCAGCAGGTGCAGGAGCTGCTCAAGTCGAGCGGCGGGCTGAATCTCGGGATGGAGTATCTCTCCGGGGCGCTGGGCTTCGACTCGCTCGCGTTCGACGTCGATCCGGCCGAGGCGGGCCGCATCGTGTGGTTCGACGCGCTGATCAACAACGTGGACCGCTCCTGGCGCAACCCGAACATGCTCGTCGCGGGCGGCGACCTGTGGCTCATCGACCACGGCGCGAGCATGATCTGGCACCACAACTGGCGCACCGCGGAGACCGCGGCCGCCAAACCGTACGACGCCTCCGATCACGCCCTCGCCCCGTTCGGCCCCGACGTCACCTCGGCCGCCGCCGAGCTCGCCCCGCTCGTCACCGAGGAGCTGCTCGCCGCCGCCGCGGCCGACGTGCCCGACGTATGGCTTGCGGACGAGCCGGGCTTCGAGAACCCCGACGCCGTGCGCCGCGCCTATGCGGCGGCGCTGCTGCCGCGCGCCAAGACCATTCACGAACGGATCCAGCTGCCCGAGCCGCAGCGGAAGGGCGCCACCCGGTGACCGAGCAGCCTTCGACCCAGCCGACCCCCTCCGGCCGCCGGGACGTCTTCGAGTACGCCTTGGTGCGCGTCGTGCCGCGGGTGGAGCGCGGCGAGCAGTTCAACGCGGGAGTGGTGGTCTACTGCCGGGCCAAGTCCTTCGTGGCCGCCCGTACGCATCTGGACGAGGCCAAGCTGCGCGCCCTGGACCCCGGAGCCGACCTCGGGGGCATCAGGGCCGCGCTCGGCGCCGTCGAGCGGATCTGCGCGGGCGGCGAAGCGGCCGGTCAGGCCGAGCGGGACGATGCCGGGCGGCGCTTTCGGTGGCTGTTCGCGCCGCGTTCGACCGTCGTACAGCCGGGGCCGGTGCACACGGGCCTCACGGCGGATCCTGCCGCAGAGGTGGACCGACTCCTCGACCTCCTGGTGAGGTAAAGAATCACAGCCCCCTGTGCGCCGTTGACACCGGGTGCCAGGGCTTCTAGCGTCTCGTTCAGCTGAAGGTACTAAGCGGTCGCTCACCATCGGGGCGTACCGTAGAGCCGCATCCCAAGGGCGAGGAGAACCAGCATGTCCACCACTGAGCAGCGCGTCGCGGTCGTGACCGGAGCAGCGCGAGGCATCGGCGCGGCGACCGCCGTACGTCTGGCCGCCGAAGGCCGCGCCGTCGCGGTGATCGACCTCGACGAGGCCGCCTGCAAGGACACCGTCGCGCAGATCACCGCTGCCGGTGGCAAGGCGATCGCCGTCGGCTGCGACGTGTCCGACGAGGCTCAGGTCGAGGCGGCCATCGCCCGGATCGCCGATGAGCTCGGCGCCCCCACGATCCTCGTGAACAACGCCGGTGTGCTCCGCGACAACCTCCTCTTCAAGATGAGCGCGAGCGACTGGGACACCGTCATGAACGTGCACCTGCGCGGCGCGTTCCTGATGTCCCGCGCGATCCAGAAGCACATGGTGGACGCCAAGTTCGGCCGGATCGTCAACCTCTCCTCGTCCTCCGCGCTCGGCAACCGCGGCCAGGTCAACTACGCGGCGGCCAAGGCGGGCCTCCAGGGCTTCACCAAGACCCTGGCCAAGGAGCTCGGCAAGTTCGGCGTCACCGCCAACTCCGTGGCCCCCGGCTTCATCGTCACCGAGATGACCAAGGCCACCGCCGACCGCGTCGGCATGGGCTTCGAGGACTTCCAGGCCGCTGCCGCCACGCAGATCCCGGTGCAGCGCGTCGGCCGCCCCGAGGACATCGCCAACGCCATCGCCTTCTTCACGGGCGACGCCGCGGGCTTCGTGTCCGGCCAGGTCATGTACGTGGCCGGCGGCCCGCTCAACTAGTTCTGTTCCCGGAGGGATGCGGAGATGACTGTGCAGGACAGCGGAAAGGCCGCGCTCGTCACGGGCGCGAGCCGGGGCATCGGCTACGGCGTCGCGGAGGCGCTCGTCGCCCGCGGTGACCGTGTGTGCATCACGGGACGCAACGAGGACGCGCTCAAGGAGGCCGTCGAGAAGCTCGGCTCCGACCGCGTCATCGGCGTCGCGGGCAAGGCCCACGACGAGGCCCACCAGGCGATCGCCGTCGAGCGCGCCATGGAGGCGTTCGGACGCGTCGACTTCTTGATCAACAACGCCGGTACGAACCCGGTGTTCGGACCGATGGCGGAGCTCGACCTCAACGTGGCGCGCAAGGTCTTCGAGACCAACGTGATCTCGGCGCTCGGCTTCGCCCAGCAGACCTGGAAGGCGTGGATGAGCGAGAACGGCGGTGCGATCGTGAACATCGCCTCCGTCGCGGGCGTCTCTCCCTCGCCGTTCATCGGCGCGTACGGCATGAGCAAGGCCGCCATGGTCAACCTCAGCCTGCAGCTGGCACACGAATTCGCGCCGAAGGTGAGGGTCAACTCGATCGCGCCCGCCGTGGTCAAGACCCAGTTCGCCAAGGCGCTGTACGAGGGTCGCGAGGAAGAGGCCGCGGCCGCGTACCCCCTGGGGCGGCTCGGTGTGCCCGAGGACATCGGGGGCGCGGCCGCGTTCCTCACCTCCAGCCAGTCCGACTGGGTCACGGGCCAGACACTCGTGGTCGATGGCGGCATCTTCCTCAATGCGGGCGTCGGCTGACGAAGGGCTGACAATCGCCAGGTACGCCCCTGAAAAGGGACGTACACCCGCATGAAGTGCCCCGTCGGCGCCGCAAGTTGGCTCGGCGGGGCATTGCGGTAGGGTCTGCCGACCCATGGCATGGCCGATCGAGGAGCGTGCGCGTGTTCAGTGAAGTTCGTCTGGTGGCGGCGGCGGGTCTGCGTGGCCTGGCCGGGCTGCCTCGCCGGGGCCTGCGGCCGGCCGCGGCGCTGGTGTCCATTTCCCTCATCTCGGGATGTGGCGTCCTTTCGTCGGACGATTCCGACGAGGAGCAGCAGATCACCGTCGGCACGATGAGTGCGCCCAGTACCCTCGATCCGGCGGCCGCCTGGGACAGCTCCTGGGAGCTGTACCGAAACGTCTTCCAGACGCTCCTGAGCTTCCCCAGCGGGGCGGCCGAGCCGGAGCCGGACGCGGCCGAGTCCTGCAAGTTCACCGACGGCTCGAACCAGGTCTTCACCTGTGAGCTGCGCGAGGACCTCAAGTTCTCCGACGGCCACGAGATGGACGCGCAGGCGGTCAAGTACACCTTCGACCGGATGCGGCGCATCGACGTGAAGGGCGGTCCCGCGGGGCTGCTCGGGTCGCTCGACTCGGTCGAGACCAAGGGCGACCGGACGGTTACGTTCCGCCTCAAGAAGCCGGACGCCACCTTCCCGTTCGTGCTCTCCACGCCCGCCATGTCGATCGTCGATCCCCGTGAGTACCCGGCGGACAAGCTCCGCGAGGGCTCCACGATCGCGGGCTCGGGGCCCTACTCCCTGAAGTCGTACCAGGCCGGCGAGCGGGCGGAGCTGGTCAAGAACACCAATTACAAGGGTGTGGCCGAGCGCAAGAACGACGCCGTCACCATCCGCTACTTCAAGAAGTCGGCCACCATGGTCGAGGCCCTGCGCGACAAGCAGATCGATGTCACTTTCCGCGGGCTCGCCTCCCAGGACGTCGTCGACATGCAGGCCAACAAGAACGCGCGCGAGGGCATCCAGCTCGTCGAGGGCTCGGGCACCGAGATCCGCTACCTGGTGTTCAACCCCGATGACCCGTGGGCCAGGAAGAAGCCGGTCCGCCAGGCCTTCGCCCAGGTCATCGACCGCCCCGCCATCGCACACAAGATCTACCAGGACACGGTGGAGCCGCTGTACTCGATGGTCCCCCAGGGGCTCACCGGGCACGGCACCGGCTTCTTCGACGACTACGGAGACCCCAGCGACTCCAAGGCCGCGAACATCCTGAAGAACGCGGGCATCAACCAGCCGGTGCCGCTCACCCTCTGGTACACGACCGACCGCTACGGCTCGGCGACCGAGGGGGAGTTCAAGGAGATCAAGCGGCAGCTCGAGGCCTCGGGACTCTTCAAGATCACGATCAAGGGCCGTCCCTGGACGGAGTTCGACGCGGGCACCAAGAAGCGCGAGTACCCGGTCTTCGGCCGAGGCTGGTTCCCCGACTTCCCCGACGCGGAGAACTTCATCGCGCCGTTCATCGGCGAGAAGAACGTGCTCAACACGCCCTATCCGTCGCGGGAGATCACCGACGAGGTGCTGCCGCGCTCACGCCGTGAGGCCGACCGCGGCGCGGTGGCCGACGACTTCGAGCAGGCCCAGAAGGTGCTCGTCGATGACGCCAGGCTGCTGCCGCTGTGGCAGGGCAAGCAGTACATCATGGCGAGTGAGGAGATCGCGGGCGGCGAACGCGCGCTCGACCCGTCGGCGATCATGATGATGTGGGAGCTGGAGCGCAAGACCAGCTGGTAGCGCAAGATCGCGGGCAGCGAGGCCGATTGTCAGTGGCCGCCGGTAGGTTCAGTGGTGAGAAGTGACCGCACACCGGAGGTTGTTGACGTGACGGACCCCTTGAACGCAGCCATGCTGCCCGCGTCCTGGCGCGGAGTCCTCGGCGAGGAGCTGCAGAAGCCCTACTTCAAGG